>DASVVZ010000308.1:0-9736 GCA_036389875.1 Pyrinomonadaceae bacterium | reverse complement strand
ATTGAAATCTTCTCCGCCGTCTGAGACTGTACGACCGGGGCGGGCGCAGCCGGAAAGTCGCGCGTATCGGCGCCGCTGCTCTTGCAAGCCGTCGCAATCAGAAGCAGCGAGCAGAGCGAGCAGCACGAGACAAACAGAAACCATCTTCGATGGGACATGACCGTAGACCTCAAAAGCACTTTCAGTTTTAACCTTATGTTCGGAAGTTGCAGACGGGGAATGCACGGGGCACATTCAACGGCAGCACCGGACGAGCGGGACGCGTGGCAATCCAGCCGGAAGAGGAAGAGAATCCCGCCGCCCAGTATATTCTCTCAGGCGACGTGAAAAATCAATGTGGAAGCCCACAGTCCAAACTTAAGCCGCCGGGGTTGAAGTCCTGCCTGTGTGAGTCCTGATCTCCTCTTATATTACGGATTATTTGACAGCTACACATCCAGCTAATATCCTCCAACATCATATAGTCACGGCGCTATAGCTCATTCCTACAGTTTGAAACTTTGTTCGAAAGATGGTGATTAAAACTATGCGCACAACCAAATTGAAGCCACTTTTTCTTGCTCTGGTATTGCTCCTGGCTAGCATCCCTTGCGTTGTGCCTGCGGGTGCGACGGGGAAGACGCTGGGGCTAGACGTCGCCGGGATGGACAAGACGGTGCATCCGGGCGACGACTTCTTCAGCTACGCCAACGGCGGCTGGATGAAGGCTACGAAGATTCCCGAAGACCGCTCCAGCTACGGCGTCTTCGACATGCTTGCCGTAGAGGCCAACCGGCGCACCTCAGACCTTATACGTGATGTGGGCAAATCAGCCGGAAACCTTGAGGCTCGTATGGTCGGTGATTACTACGATGCGTACATGGACGAGCAGGCCATAGAGAAGTTGGGGCTGCGCCCGCTTCAAGGCATGCTCGCGCAGATTAAAGCCATCAACAACAAGACGGCGCTAGCCGAGCATCTTGGAAGCGAGTTGCGCGCGGACGTTGACCCCTTGAACAATACGAACTTCTACACGGACAGACTCTTCGGACTCTGGGTCTCCCCTGACTTTAATAACCCGACGCGAAATGTCGCCTACCTTTTGCAGGGTGGTCTGGGACTTCCAGACCGCGAGAGCTACCTGAGCACGGAAGCCTCGGACGTGGAGTTACAGGCCAAGTACAGACAGCACATAGCAGCTATGCTGAATCTAGCGGGCATTGCGGGCGCGGATGCTCAGGCCGAACGCATTTATGAGCTCGAAAGAGAGATAGCCGAGGCTCACAATACACGCGAGGACTCCGCGGATGTGAAGAAGGCCAACAATCCGTGGCGACTTCAGGAGTTCAAGACTAAGGCGCCGGGGCTTGACTGGACGCGCTACTTCAGGGCCGCTGGCCTTTCATCGCAGCCCATGATTATGGTCTGGCACACGAAGGGCGTCGCGGGTATCTCAGACCTGGTAGCCCGCAGGCCACTGGAGCTGTGGAAAGAGTACCTGACCTTTCGTGCCATAGACCGCTCCTCTGCACTGCTTCCGAAAGCGTTCGCTGATGAGCGCTTCAACTTCTACGGCAGGACGCTCTCAGGCGTGCCCAAACAGCGAGACCGCTGGAAGCGTGCCGTCAGTTCCACCAGCGCAGCGCTCGGTGACGCCGTAGGCAAGCTCTACGTGAGACGTTATTTTCCGCCTCAGGCTAAAGCCAAGCTCGAAGCCATAATCAGCAACATCGTAGCGGCTTTCGGGCGGCGCATAGACAATCTGACGTGGATGTCTCCGGCCACGCGCGCGAAGGCTAAGGCCAAGCTGGAGACCCTATACGTGGGCATAGGATACCCGGAGCACTGGCGCGACTACAGAGGGCTGAAGATTGTGCGCGGAGACGCCTTGGGGAACGCGGAGCGCTCGGAGCTGTTTGACTATCGCTGGAGCCTTTCAAAGCTCAATAAGCCCGTGGACAAAACAGAGTGGTGGCTAACGCCACAGACCGTGAACGCTTTGAACCTTCCCATACAGAACGCCTTGAACTTCCCGGCCGCCATTCTGGAACCTCCATTCTACGACATGAACGCAGACCCTGTGCAGAATTACGGCAGCATAGGCGCGGTCATAGGCCACGAGATAAGCCACAGCTTTGACGATCAGGGGAGCCAGTTCGACGCGCGTGGACGACTCCTGAACTGGTGGACGGCAGAAGACCTGAAGCACTTTCAGACAGCTGCTGATAAACTGGCCGCGCAGTTCAGCGCTTACGAGCCCGTGCCGGGCCTGCACGTCAATGGTAAGCTGACCTTAAGTGAAAACATAGCCGACGTGGCCGGATTGTCCGCAGCTTATGACGGCTACCGTGCCGCGTATAACGGCAGGCCAGCGCCAGAGGCACAAGGGTTCACGGGCGACCAGCGCTTTTTCATAGCCTACGCACAGAGCTGGCGTGGTAAACAGAGGCCGGAGACGCTGAAGCTTCAGTTGATGACGGACGGTCACGCTCCCGACGAGTATAGATCCGACACCGTGCGTAATCTGGACGCATGGTATGAGGCATTCAACGTCCAGCCGGGCCGCAAGCTCTACCTGGCGCCCGCAGACCGCGTCAGGGTCTGGTAAGGCAAGTCCTTTATAGTTGAACGGCGAGAGGTCTTGACCTTAATCAAGACCTCTCGCCGTTTCATCATTCGGCGCTTTGCCATTCTAGCATTTTACGAGCTTATCTTTCCCGCCTTCTCGGCGGTGCTGGCTTTGGAGATAGCGGGCATGTCTTCTACAAGGGCTTGCTGGACTATGCGGCGCTGCTCAAGCTCGTGGATGGTGTAGGAGCCCGTGGCGGGGCTGGCCGAGGCCGAGCGGCCGGCAAAGTAGGGACGCTCGCAGGCGCTCAGCATGTTCATCAGTCGCGGCTCTACGAAAGTCCAGCCGCCCATGTTCTTTGGCTCCTCCTGCGCCCAGACGAGCTGCTTGGCGTTGGGGAAGCTCGCGAAAATCTCTCGCAGCCGCCGCTCCGGGAACGGATAAAACTGTTCGAGCCGGATGATGGCGACCCGGCGGTCTTCCGCCTTCTTTCTTCCCAGATTCAAATCGTAATAGAGCTTCCCGCTACAGAGCACTATGCGCTCAACAATGTCGCGGTCTGTTATCTCCGCGTCGTCAATCACGGGAAGGAAGCCTCCCGTCGTCAGCTCTTCAATCGAAGAGGTCGCGGCGGGCAGCCTCAGCAGGCTCTTGGGCGTCATGACTATGAGCGGGCGGCGCATCTCCTGCCTGACCTGCCGGCGCAGCAGGTGAAAGTACTGCGCGGGGCTGGTTGGATAGCAGACTTGCAGGTCGTTCTCGGCGCAGAGCTGCAGATAGCGCTCAAGGCGTGCGCTCGAATGCTCCGGCCCCTGCCCCTCGTAGCCGTGCGGGAGCAGAAGCGTCAGACGAGACTTCTGGTTCCACTTGTCTTCCGAGGCGGCAATGTACTGGTCGACAATGACCTGAGCGCCGTTGGCGAAGTCGCCGAACTGCGCCTCCCACATCACGAGCGCGTCCGTGGCTTCCACGGAATAACCGTACTCGAAGCCCATCACGCCCTGCTCGGAAAGCGAGCTGTCGTAGACTTCGAACTCGGCCTTTGGATTGGACTCGGAGCGAAGCTCTGAGAGCGGAGTCCAGGCGCGGCCCGTTTGAGTGTCGTACATCACGGCGTGGCGCTGGCTGAAGGTGCCGCGACCGGAATCCTGGCCGCTCAGGCGAACGCGCGTGCCTTCCAGCACGAGCGAGCCGAAGGCCATTGCCTCCGCGAAAGCCCAGTCTGCAGGGACTTCGCCGTCGCCCATCTTGGCGCGACGCGCAAGCTGGCCCACCATCTTCGGGTTGATGTTGAAGCCTTCGGGCACGACGGAAATCTTCTGCGCGATGGCGCGAATGGTTTCCCGCTGCACGCCCGTCTCTAAAACGGTCGAGCCGTCCTCTTCCTCCGTGGGCGCCGGCAGTTCCGTCATCTCGGGCCTGCTTGCGACGGCCTCCTTGGCGCGAGAAAGCGTTTCCTCAAAACGCCTGACGCGCTCTTCTATCCAGCTCTTGACGGTCGCTTCGTCCAGCACGCCTTCCCGCACGAGCTTGCGCGCATAGATTTCCCTCACGCCCGGATGCGCCTTGACGCGCGCGTACATAAGGGGCTGGGTGTAGCTCGGCTCGTCGCCTTCATTGTGGCCCAGGCGGCGGAAGCCGACCACGTCGAGCACCACGTCCTTGTTGAACTCCTGCCTGTAATCGAGGGCTATCTGGAGCGTGCGGTAGGCAGCCTCAGGGTCGTCGCCGTTGATGTGAAAGATCGGGAGCTGCGTCATGCGCGCCACGTCCGTAGAATAAATCGTGGAGCGCCCCTTCTCAGGCGAAGTCGTAAAGCCAATCTGGTTGTTGATGATGATGTGAATGGTTCCGCCGGTGCGATAGCCTTTGAGACCCGCAAGGTTTAAGGTCTCCATCACTATGCCCTGCCCGGCAAAGGCAGCGTCCCCGTGCAGCAGCACGGGCAGAAAACGGTCGATCACCTCTTCGCGCTCCGCCTCCACAGCGTCCTGCTTTGCGCGCACCATCCCTTCTACCACAGGGTCTACGAATTCAAGGTGGCTGGGGTTGGGCGAAAGTGTCAGCCGCACGCGCTTGCCGTCGCCCGTCTGTCGCTCGCCCCTGGCACCCTGATGATATTTCACGTCACCTTCGTCCGCAGGGAAGTTCGGATGCACTGCCCCCTCGAACGAAGCCAGAATGCGCTCCATTACCTGCTCGTCTATCACGTTGACCAGCACGTTCAGGCGGCCCCTATGCGCCATGCCCATAGTGATGTCTTCCACGCCCTGCCGCGCGGCCGCTTCGATGAGCTGGTCAAGCAGTGGGATGATGGTCTCCATCCCTTCGATGGAGAATCTCTTCTGCCCAAGGTACTTCGTGTGCAGGAAGCGCTCAAGCTGCTCGGCCGAGATGAGCTTCCACAGAAGCTGCTTCTTGACTTCGGGCGAGAGGGGCTCGGGATAAACGAACTGCTTGCGAATCTCGTCGCGTATCCAGTTCTTCTCTTCCTTGCTCTGTATGTGCCGGTATTCGGTTCCGACCTTGCCGCAGTAGGCTCGCTGAAGGATTTCCAGAATCTCTCTCAGAGTCGCGCTTTCGTGGCCGCCGAGCCCGCCCGCTATGAACTCGCGGTCTAAATCCCAGATGGTCAGCCCGTAAGTCTCTATATCCAGTTCCGGGTGATAATGAAGCGGCATGGCGTGAAGCGGGTCTATGTCGGCGATGAGATGGCCGCGCACGCGGTAGGCGTTGATAAGCTCAAGCACGCGCGCCTGCTTGACCGTCTGCTCGCGCGCATAGTCGCCGCCGAGGAGCGCCGGGTTGCGGTCGACGGCCCAGTGCAAAGGCGGAATGGCTATCCCCAAGTCCGCGAAGATGTCATCGTAGAAACGGTTCTTGCCGACCAATAATTCATGCACGCGCGCCAGGAACGCGCCCGATTCCGCGCCCTGTATGATGCGATGATCGTAGGTGGAGCTGATGTTGACGGCCTTGCCTATCCCAAGCTGCGAGAGCGCTTCGGGCGACATGGCCTGATACTCGGCAGGGTACTCGATAGCGCCCGTGGCGATGATTACCCCCTGGCCCGCCATCAGGCGCGGGGTCGAAGCGACCGTTCCGATTGTGCCGGGATTGGTGAGCGAGACGGTCGTGCCCTGAAAATCCGCGACCGATAGCTTGCCCGTGCGTGCGCGCGAGACCCTGTCGTCGTAAGCTTCCAGAAATTGAGAGAAGCTCATTCGGTTCGCGCCCTTGATGTTCGGGACAAGAAGGGTACGGGTTCCGTCCTTCTTCTCAAGGTCAATGGCTATTCCAAGATTCACGCCGGGGCGACGAACGCGTGACGGGGTGCCTTCAACGATTTCAAAGCCGTCATTGAGCTGCGGGAAATCTTCCAGCGCACGCACGAGAGCCCACGCAATGATGTGCGTGTAGGAGGCCTTTCCTCCGCCGGTCTCGGCCAGATGCTTGTTGATGAGGCGGCGATTTTCGTCCAGCACCTTGACGGGCACGCGGCGCTGCGAAGTAGCGGTCGGGACAGTGAGGCTCGTCTCCATGTTCTCGACTATCTTGAGCGCCCCGCCGCGAATCGGCAGCACCTCTGCACCTTCGGGAAGAGTCGCGCTCGGCTGCGCCTGAGCCGGCTGCCGCGTAGCAGGCGCGGGCGGCTGCGCCGAAGCTGTAGCAGCAGCGCCGCCGTTTTGCTCGACCAGCCGGGAAGCCGCGCTGCCTGCGGCCGGCGCGCCCGCTTGAGCATCGCCGTTTACGCCTGTCGTCGCAGCCTGTGCGCCGCCGTTTATGGAAGCGCGCCCGTTATCCTCCCGCGTGGAGACGCCGCCTGCGTCCTCGCCCAACAGCTCTGAAAAGTAGGAGCGCCAGGCTTCGTCAACCAGCTCCGGGTTGCTGCGAAAGCGGCTCAGAAGGCCCTCTACGTACTCGGCGTTGGCTCCGAAGTTCTCCGCGATTATCTCCGATAAGTTGATGCTTTGACGTTCGCTCACTTTCCCTGTCACCTCTGGCTCTATCTCAGGGCGGAGGCGGCTGAAGCGCCACTTCCGCCCTGAGATAAAATTTCTTTTCTGACTGGAAATTAATAGACTACCACCTTCAGCTTTTTATTGCATCCGCAGTCTCCGTGGCTGTAGGCTAGTCTTGATTTTACAATAAGAGCTGCCCGCGCCGCACGCATGAGGCAGCCATAAGCAAGTAGAACCGCACCCCGTAAGGAGGATTCAGCCTTGTCAGGCAGGCTCGCACACGCGCCCTCGATACTTGTGCTGCTGGCCCTTTTTTGCACGGGCGCGGCTGCGAAGGAGCCGTCCGTTTCGGGGCTGGCCGAAGTAAACGGGACGCGCCTCTTTTATGAGATGGCCGGCAGGGGGCGCACGATTGTTCTGATACATGGCGGGTTAGTGGATGCGCGCCTCTGGGACGACCAGTTCCGGGAGTTCGCAAAGCATTACCGGGTGATACGCTATGACCTCAGGGGCTTCCGGCGCTCAGGCTATCCGACAGGGCCATTCTCGCATGTGGACGACCTCTATGCGCTGCTCAAATTTTTGAAAGTGGAGCGATGCTCGCTCGTAGGGCTTTCACTGGGCAGCATGATTGCGTCGGATTTCGCGCTCGAACATCCACGCATGGTGGAGCGGCTGGTGCTTACTGCGCCGGGCTTGAGGGGCTCGCCCGCGCCCAGGAACGAGAGGGCCAGGGAGGTTTACAGGCTGGCCGAGACGGTGGGGAGAGATAAAGCTATAGACGCGTGGATAGAGCATGATTACTTTGCCACGGGCAGGCGCAATAATCCCGCTTACGTGGAGCGCATACGCGCCATGCTCAGGGACAATTATAAGACCTGGGGGCCGACGCCGACGCAGCTGGTCTGGAACTGGCCCGGGCGACAAACTTTTGAGAGGCTTCACGAGATAAAAGCGCCCACGCTGATTATCGTCGGAGACAAAGACGCCGCGGGCATTCTGGAGAACGCAGGGTTTTACGAATCGAAGATTCCAGGGGCGCGGAAAGTTGTGATGACGGACGTGAGCCATCATCTGGTGATGGAAAAGGCCGTGGAATATAACCGGCTGGTGCTGGATTTTCTCAGGGAGAAGTGATTTTCAGTTTCCGAGTTCGATTTTTGAGAGACGAAAAGTATGAAAACCAGGAAACCATCGGACAAGGCATCATCATCTTCGGGCACGTCCCGACGCCGCTTTGCAAAGGCCGTCGCCGCCACTCTTGCCGCCGCGCCGCTCGCCTCAAGTATGTCCCAGGCGCAAAGGCCCACGGGCACTAAGGAGGCGCCCGCGCCGCCACAGCCGCAAACCGGAGCACAGGCGCAGCAGCCTTCGCCCGTGGCCGAAGCTTACGCAGCGGTGGCACGCGCACGCTTCGGAGACCACTTGACGCCGGAGCAGTTCGAGCAGGTCAGGAAGGACTTGCAGGCCAACGTGCAGTCGGCCGAACGCCTCAGCACCGTCAAGCTCAAGAACGCAGACGAACCCGACTTCGTCTTCGGCGTGGAATGAAAGCTCGTTTTCCTTCTTCTAATTCTGACTCCTGACTTCTTTCTCTTATGCTCTCAGAAGACATTCTCTATTCTTCCATTTCGGAGCTTGGGCGAGAGCTTCGCGCCCGGCGCATCTCGCCCGTGGAGTTGACCGAAAGTTATCTGGACAGGCTTGAGCGGCTGGGCAAACGCCTGGGCGCTGTGGCAGAGGTGATGCGTGACTCCGCCCTGAAAGAGGCGCGCGAGGCCGAGCGAGAGATTATGCGCGGGCGTTATCGCGGGCCGCTGCATGGCATCCCCTACGGCGCCAAAGACCTGCTCGCCACACGCAACGCAAAGACAACCTGGGGCGCCGAGCCCTATCGCGACCAGCAGTTCGATTATGACGCCACGGTCGTCGAGCGCCTGAGAGCGGCGGGCGCGATTCTCATAGCCAAGCTCGCCATGATAGAGCTGGCGGGCGGCATGGGCTACAACCAGCCGGACGCTTCATGGACTGGCCCGTGCAGTACGCCCTGGAACACGGATTACTGGAGCGGCGGGTCAAGCTCAGGGCCGGGCGCGGCGACGGCCGCCGCGCTCGTCTCTTTCAGCATAGGCTCTGAGACTTCCGGCTCCATCATCACGCCGTCGGCCTTCTGCGGCGTCACAGGCTTGCGGCCCACTTACGGCGCTGTCTCGCGCCACGGCGCGATGGCGCTCTGCTGGACGCTCGATAAGCTCGGCCCCATGTGCCGCTACGCTGTGGATTGCGAGATAGTCCTCAAGGCGATCGCCGGGCGCGACCCCTTGGACGCGACCTCAAGAGACGTTAAGTTCGATGAAAGAAAAGGGACGACCGCCCGTAGAGGCGCGCCGGGGCGAAGGCCACAGGGCGCGCTACGCATAGGCGTGATGAAAGACTCCTATGAGAAAGCGCAGCCCGAAGTACGCGCCAACTTCCTGCGCTCTCTGGAAGCGCTGAAAGAGGCTGCGGGCGCAGAGATAGTGATGGACGTAAAGCTGCCGGACTTTCCTTACAGCGCGGCGGTCGGAACCATCGTTGACGCCGAAGGGGCGAGCGCCTTTCGTGACCTGATAGAATCGCATCAGGTGCAGAAGCTCAGGGCCCCCAAAGACCGTATAGGCGGTTATAGCGGGATGCTCGTCACGGCTGTAGATTACCTGCACGCCATGCGGCTGCGCGCTCCTATGCGGCGTGCCTGGCAGGAGATGTTCTCAAAATACTCTCTCATCACAGCGCCGTCGCGCGCCACCGTGGCCTATCCCATCAACAAAACCTTTGAGCAGGCTTACCCGAACATCAACGCCGCTTCGCCCATAGGGGCCGCCAATCTGGTAGGCGTCCCCGGCATCTCCATCCCCAACGGCTTCGGCGAAAACAATCTTCCCACAGGCATTCAGCTCGTAGGCCCCGCGTGGAGCGAGCTGCTACTGACGGAAATCGCGGACAGATACCAGCAAGCGACGGACTGGCACAAGCGCCGCCCGCCGATCAGATAAGCTCCAAGTCCCAGGTCAAAGACAGAGATTCTTTTGACCTGGGACTTTGTTTTATTGTTTTATGGCCGGGCCGGAAATGGGCTGTTCGGGTTTCTGGTTGCGCAGCGGATTCGCGAGCGTCAGGCTGAGCTCCACGGGAACGACGCGCTTGGCCGTGAAGATGAATTTTCTGTAGTGGCCGAAGACGTAAA
>DASVVZ010000307.1:0-15110 GCA_036389875.1 Pyrinomonadaceae bacterium | reverse complement strand
ATCAATCTGCCGGAGAAATGCTCGCGGACCTGAAGCATCTCAAGCACCGGCTGGATTTTCAGGTGGAGCTTGAACGCACCGCTTCCGCCACGAAAGAGAACGCGCCGTCCGGCGAAATCAGAAAGCTTCACGAAGGCGAGGCGGACGCCTCAACGGCCGAGACCATCAGGATTGAAGCTGCCCGCACCACTTCCGGGTTCGACCACCTGACCGGAAGCGTCAGGCGCAACTGGCGCTGGGCGCTGCTTGCGCTCTTTGTGCCCGCAGCCGTGTTCATAGTCTCCTTGTTAGGCTACAGGTATCTGAGCAGGCGCAGTGTCGAACAGAACTTTCGACAGACTTCCAATACTTCTACTGCGCCCGCGCTTCTGAAAGCACGGCAGGTGACCAGCTGGGCCGGGCTCGATGTCTTCCCGTCCTTCTCGCCTGACGGGAACGCCATAGTCTACAGCTCAGACCACACCGGGAGCTTTGAAGTCTACATCAAGCAGCTAACGCCCGGAGGCCGCGAGATTCAGTTGACCTCGGACGGCCAGCAGAACCTGCAACCCGTCTGGTCGCGCGACGGAAAGCTGATCGCTTATCACTCTAATAAGCGCGGCGGCATCTGGGTCGTTCCTGCTTACGGCGGGATGCCCAGGCAACTGACGGACTTCGGCTCTCACCCTGCGTGGTCATACGACAGCTCCCGCATAGCCTTTCAGTCCCAAACGGCCGTCGATTTTCAGATTAACGCCCCCGGCTTTCAACCGCCTTCCACCATCTGGACTGTGGCGGCTGAGGGCGGAGCCCCACAGCAACTCACGCGTGAAGGGGCTCCCGCGGGCGGACACGGCTCCCCGTGCTGGTCACCCGACGGGCGCCGCATAACGTTCGTTGTCGTCATGGGAGGAACCATCACAACGCAACTCTGGTCTGTCTTGAGTGACGGCACAAACCCGAAGATTCTGACCGCCGGGCGGAAAAGTTCATCTTCTAATTTTGACCCGGTCTATGCGCCGGACGGTCGGAGCCTCTATTTCACGGGCACCACTGGAGGCCGTGGCTGGGGAGTCCTGAAATTGCCCATCTCGCCCGAAACAGGCGAGGCGGCAGGCGAGCCGCAGATAGTTAAGGAGACCGGCTGGACTATCTTCAGAAATCTTCAGATTTCGGCGGACGGTAAAAGGCTGGCCCACGGCGCTCTCGATATGACCAGTCACCTCTGGTCTGTGCAGTTGTCGCCCTCGGGTGAAGCCGTGGGCCAGCCCACGGTCTTAACGCAGGACACCACCTTCAGAAAGAGCAGCCCTGCGATTTCGCCCGACGGAAAGCGCATAGCCTTTCAGCGGTTTGTCGTCGGCGAGAATCATGACATCTGGCTGATGGATGCTGACGGAAAGAATCCCACGCAGCTTACAACAGGATCGGGCAGCGAGCTTTTCGCCAACTGGTTCCCACAGGGAGACAAAGTCGCCTTTTTATCGGTAGAGCAGAACCAGCCTCCGACCATTCGCGCGATTGATGTACAGACGGGTAAGGTGGAGACGCTCCTTTCGCCCGGACGAGAGACGAGCTTCCTGCAGCTTTCGCCTGATGGAAAAAGCTTCGCCTTCAACTTTATGGATAACGGGGTGACAAATGTCTGGACAATCTCGCTCGAAGACAAAGAGCCAAGCCAGCTGACGTTCTCGAAAGAGATGGCAGGATTCCCGCGCTGGTCTCCCGACAGCCGCTTCATCGTATTCGAAGCGCGGGAGAACAACAGCTCGCATCTCATGATTGTCCCGCGCGAGGGCGGCGAGCCCAAACAGTTGACCTTCTCTGCGGGGCCGACCTTCACGGGCGGCTGGTCTCCCGACGGAAGCCGCATTTCGTTCGCGGGGAATCGCAACTCCGCATGGAACATCTGGTGGGTCGCGCGCGAAGGCGGCGAAAAGCAGGTGACGAACAACACTAAGCTAAACGTCTTTGTGCGTTATCCGGTCTGGTCTCCGCTGGGCAATCAGATTGTCTTTGAGTACGCGGAGGTGAAGGGAAATATCTGGATTACGGATTTAGAATGAAGGCTCTTGCAGCATTGTGATTGTCCAAGACTCTTCCCGCCCGGGCTGCTCCTGTTCTCGACATAACTCTGCTTCACCTTGCTTCGTAAATCTCATCTCAAGACCTATAGTTGCCGCCGCAGTACTCACCTCCGGGTTTTTAATCTCGAAAGTGAGCATGTCGCCGCGAAGCTGCGGATTGATGAGGGGAACTTCCGCAGACTCTCCTATAACCTTGAGGCCGTCGCCCGTTTGTATGACTCTGGAAAATCGGGCCGTCCCTGAGAGAGACTCGCATCCCTGTTCGAGTCTAAGCGTCACCGCATGAACGCCGTTCCAGTGGCCGTGCCACACGCCCGCGACTGCCGCAGGCTCTGCCTCAAACGCCCCGCGCGCCAGGTCGTAAGCCGCGCTGAAGGTAAAAGAAGAGATTAGCCCGACGGCGATCGCCAGCATGAAGGACGAAAGCGACAGAAGCGGCCTGCCGATGCAGCGGCCCGTGCGTTTCTCTTCAGTCGGAAATCTCATTTTGTTCCTCCTTTACATTGCCTGCGGCCATAATCCCTCTTACCGTGCCTGAGGCTAATAGACACCGAAAGCCGGCGGAAAGTTCCCGCGCCGCTCATGCTGAGGAGCTACAGGGCAGACTGCTGGAAGTGAATGTCCGCTCCGTTGTGTTATACTGTCCGGCTAAATTTAGCCGCGCGCAGTTCGCCTTATTTGGCGATGATTGCTTGCGGCTCCTAGAGGAGAGTAGAGTAAAAGAACACGTGGGTAATGTATTAGAGATCATTCCGCTCGGCGGCGTCGGCGAGTTCGGGATGAACTGTATGGCCGTGCGTTATGACGAGGACATGATTGTCATAGACGCGGGCATGGGATTCCCAGAAGAATCCGTTTACGGCGTGGATGTTTCCGTGCCCGACTTCGATTTCCTAGAAGAGTACAGGGACTCGCTTTCGGCCATAGTCCTGACGCACGGGCACGAGGATCATCTGGGCGCGCTTCCCTATATCCTCAAGAAGTTCAACCTTCCTGTTTATCTTTCGCATTTCACGGCCGGGCTGGCCGAGCGCAAGCTGGAAGAGCACGACCTTCTGTCGGACGTGTTGCTGCACAGGGTTGAGCCGCGCCAGGTAGTAGAGATTGGCCCCTTTCAGGTGGAGTTCATACGCGTCTCGCATTCGCTGGTCGATTGCTTCAGTCTGGCCATTCGGACGCCGGTCGGCACCATTATTCACACGGGCGACTACAAGGTGGACGAAACGCCAGTTATAGGCGAGCCGATTGACCTCAGAACCTTCCGCAGCTACGGGCAGGAGGGAGTGCTGGCTCTGCTGTCGGATTCAACGAACGCGACTGTTCCGGGGCGAACGCCGTCCGAGCGCGCGGTCATCCCCGCCTTTGAAGAGATTTTCAGCGAGGCACAGGGGCGAATCATAGTCGCGGCCTTCGCCTCCTCTATCCATCGTTTACAGATTGTGTTGGATGTGGCGCAGCAGTTCGATAGAAAGGTCTGCGTGCTTGGGCGCTCGATGCAGAAGAACGTGGAGATTGCCGACGAGCTTGGCTATCTGGACATTCCCGACGGGCTGCTCGTGAGCATCGGCGACACGAAACACCTGGACGACGACGAGATAGTGTTCCTCGCCACCGGCTCGCAGGGAGAACCGCGTGCGGCCCTGGCCCAGATGGCCACGCAGGTCTACAAGGGGCTGACCGTTGAAGAGGGCGATACGGTGGTGCTTTCCGCGCGTATCATCCCCGGCAACGAGCGCGCCATCTCGCGCATGATAGGCCACCTCTACAAGCGCGGCGCGAACATCATAGAAGAGAAGCGACGGCTGATTCACGTCTCGGGCCACGCCTCGCAGGAAGACATACGCATCATGACGGAGGCCGTGCGCCCGCGCTATCTGGTTCCGATTCACGGCGAGTATCGAATGCTCTTTCGTCACAAGGAGTTCGTCAAGAATCACCTGAACTTCCCCGAAGACAACATCATCCTGATAGAGAACGGCGACGTGCTTGAGCTTGACGGCGAGCGAGCCGCTGTCGTCGACAAGCGCGAGATTGGCCGCACCTTCATCGACGAGACGGGCTTTGAAGAGATCGACAGCGAGATCGTGCGCGAGCGCAGGCAGATTGCCTACGACGGAGTCATCACTTTAGTTCTGACCATGAACGGCGAGACGGGCGAGCTGGAGACGCCGCCGGAGATAGTGGCCCGTGGCATTATCGGAATGGACGGCGCAAACGGGCTTGTCAAAGAGGCGCAGCGAGTCGTGGCGGAAGCCGTTGAGAAGGCGTCTCGCGCCCAGCTCGAAGACGTAACGCTCCTGAAAGAGCACGTCCGCCTTGAGCTGAAGCGCTTTATTCAGAAACGCAATGGTACGCGCCCTGTAATTCTTCCCGTAGTCGTTCAGGTGTAAGACCAAAGTGGCAAATGAGAACCGGAAACCCTATGCGGCAGAGCTTCTCAGCCGGGCGCGCGTGTCTGTCGCCTCACCGGTCTTTTATCTGGTCGGCCTGCAACACGCAGAGTGGTCGCGCCTGCTTGAGAATCCTGAGCTGAGCCCGCGCGCGGACGCGATTTTTATGCTCCTCAAGGACGGGCATGAGGTCACGCTGCTGCTGGAAGAATCGGACTGGCGAACTATGCGGCACGCGGCGCGGGACGCGACCGTCGAGGGAGGCTTTCGTCTTTTGACCTTCGATATTGTGCTCGAATGGACGGTCACGGGATTTCTGGCGCACGTCACAAATCTTCTGGCTCAGGCCGGAATCAGCTGCGGCGCGCTCTCGGCCTTTTCGCGCGACCACCTTCTCATCAAGCAGGACGAGCTTGCGAAGGCCCTGAGAATCCTTGGCCCGCACGTCGCCGAACTGTGCTAAAAGAGTCTATAGAGTCTTGGGAGCCCTGAGAAAAGAACCGGTGGACTCTCAAGATTCTACAGGCTCGCAGGACTGTTTCATATGCGCGTTGATTGGTCAAAACGAGTGGTCTTTATCACAGGCGCGTCCAGCGGCATAGGGCGCTCTCTAGCCGTGGAGCTAGGAAGGCGCGGCGCGAGCCTGGGATTGTTGGCCAGGCGCGGCGAGGTGCTTCAGGAGATTGTTGCGGAAGTGGAAAAAGCTGGCGGGCGTGGTCTAGCGCTGCCTGCCGACGTGCGGGACGCGGGCGCGGTCAGCCGCGCGGCCGACGAGTTGCGACAATCTTTCGGCCCCATTGATGTGCTGGTTGCCAACGCGGGCGTAGGCGCCACTACGGACGCGAAGCAGTTGAAGGCGGAGGCTGTCGCGGACGTTATCAACATCAACGTTATAGGCGCAGTCAACAGCGCCACGGCCGTGCTGCCCTCTATGGTCGAGCGCGGGCAGGGCCACCTGGTCGTCATCTCAAGCCTCGCCGCCTATCGCGGCCTTCCAAAATCGGCAGCCTACTGCGCCAGCAAGGCCGCCGTCTCAGCCTTCTTCGAGAGCCTGCGCGTAGACCTGCGCGGCACAAACGTAGACGTTTCTATTATCCATCCGGGCTTTATCAAAACGCCGCTCACGGCCGGCAGGCATGCCAACATGCCTTACCTGATGGAGCTGGAAGACGCAATCGTAAAGATCGTCCGCGCCATAGAGAACAGAAAGAAGTCCTACGCATTTCCCTGGCAGCTGGCGTCAATCGTGCGCGCCGCAATGGTAATGCCCGTCCCGCTCTATGACCGTATCATCTCAAAGCGCTCGTACAGAGAATGAAAAGGAGAAACGATTCTGGATTTTAGATTCTGGATTTCGGATTGGAGCAGCATTCAAGTTCGATGGGCTTCTATCCCGCAGGCGTTTAATCCAAAATCTGAAATCCAGAATCTAAAATCGTCATGTCTATTCTTCAAGCGATCATTCTGGGGATCGTTCAGGGGCTGACGGAGTTTATTCCGATAAGCTCTACTGCACATCTGGTTCTGGCGAGCCGCGCCGTCGGCCTGGGCGAGACCCTGGACAGCGAGCAGACGACAGCCGTCATTGCGGTCATTCAGCTGGGAACTCTGCTGGCCGTGCTGGTCTACTTCGCGGGCGACATACTGAAGATTACGCGCGCCTTCATAGTCGACCACCTGGCCCTGCTTCGCGGGCGCAAGAGCGAGGCGGCTCTTGATATGACTATGATGGGGCAGAAGCAGTCACGGCTGTCGGAAGATGCCTGGCTCGGCTGGCTCATCATCATCGGCTCGATTCCGATTGCGACCATCGGCCTGCTGCTCAAGAAAATCATCGAAGGGCCGTTCACGAAGAATCTTTACGTCATCGCCACCATGATGATTCTGGTGGCGATAGGGCTCGGCGTGGCAGAGCTTTTGAGCCGCCGCAGGGCCAGGCATCGCAATATCAACGAGCTTGGAATCAAAGACGCTCTGGCCGTAGGCGGCGCGCAGTGCCTCGCACTGATTCCCGGCGCGAGCCGTTCGGGCTCTACCATCATGGCGGGGCTCTTCGTGGGCGAAGGCCGCGAGACGGCCGCCCGCTTCTCTTTCCTGCTCTCGATTCCGGCCATAGCCGCGAGCGGACTGCTTGAGCTGAAAGAGGCCGTCGAGAGACTGCCCGAAGGGAGCTTCATGCCCCTGGCCGTCGCCACCATAGTCTCCGGCGTAGTCGGTTATCTCTCCATCTGGTTTCTCCTGAGGTTCCTTCGCACGCACACGACCGGGATTTTCATAGGCTACAGAATCATAGTCGGCCTTCTCATCTTCGGCCTGGTCTTCGCAAACGTGGTCAGCCCGTATTACGGCACGGAGGCGGCGGCCGGGCAGAAGGGGACTGCGCCCGCGCCCGCGGCTTCGCCCACCCCGCAGCAGCAGAAAGTTGCCGAGCCCCTGCCCGAGGCCAGACCAGAGACTAACAATAATCCTGAAGATTCGGTAAACTTCAATCGCCCCTCCAGACGGGCGCGTCGCTCGTCGGATAAACGTAAGGGAGGGCGGTAAGCCTTAAATGAGTGACGAAAGAAGACCCGATGAAGGCGTTCGCACGCAACGCCCAAGAAGCCCGCGCGTGCCAGTGGATTTCACAGTCGAGCTGGACGGCGTAAGCTCGGACGGCTCGCCGTTTCATGTTCAAGCCTCAGCCGTTAAAGTCAGTCGCGGCGGCGCGACTCTCATCACTGATGCCCCTTTAAGCCTGGGCGCGCGTGTGCGGATCACGCCCCCCTTCGGCCGCAGCCTTGAGGCGGAAGTCAACGGCGTCTGGACGGATGAAGCGGACGGCAAGCAACACGTCGGCGTCAAGCTACTGGAAGCCAACGGATGGTTCGCCGAATAGAAGAGGCAAGTCAGAAGTCAGAATGCAGAAGTAAAGAAAGAGCATTCATCTTGAGTTCTTTCTTAATTCATCACTGCTGCACAGCGGCCTCTCGCATTTCTTATGAAGCGCTGGATTGTGTCTGAGACGAAGGAGGGGGAAGCCCTGGCGCTTGCGCGCAAAGTGGGCGTCTCGCCCGTGCTGGCGTTTTTACTCATCCAGCGCGGCTACGGCGAAGAAGAGCCCGCGCGCAGATTTCTGAATCCTTCGCTCGGGCAGCTTCACGACCCCGCTCTGATGCTGGGAATGGAAAGAGCGGTCGAGCGCATCCTTCGCGCCATAGATAAAGGTGAGAAGATTCTGGTCTATGGCGATTACGACGTTGACGGCACGACCGGTACTGTCGTCTTAAGACGCGCGCTGAAGATGCTCGGCGCAAAGACGGGCTTTCACGTGCCGCATCGCTTCACTGAAGGCTACGGTATTAACCAGGCGGCGCTGGAAAAGGCCCGCGACGACGGCTTCCGTGTAGTCATCAGCGTTGACTGCGGCATACGCTCGCACGAGCCGCTTCGGTGGGCCGCGGAGCATGGCCTGGACTGTATTGTCACAGACCACCACCTGCCGGACGAAGACGAAGGCGCGCCCCCTGCCTTTGCCGTTCTCAATCCCAATCAGAAGGGCTGCCCTTATCCGGATAAAAATCTGGCCGGCGTCGGCGTGGCCTTCAAGCTCGCGCACGCACTCTTTCGCGCACGCGGTCGTGAATCACAGGTCAAGGGTTTTCTCAAGGTCGTTGCCATCGGAACGGTCGCCGACGTTGCGTCGCTCGTGGGCGAAAATCGCAGCATCGTCGCGCTCGGGCTGGCTGATTTACCCGGGGCCACGAATCCGGGCCTGCGCGCCCTGATGGAGGTGGCCGGCTGCGGCGACGGCCGCAATCTCACCGCGACCGACTTAGGGTTTCGCATAGGGCCCAGGATCAATGCGGCGGGCCGCATGGATGCAGCGCGAGCCGTCGTGGAGCTTTTTGAAGCGGAAGACGCGGAGGAAGCAAGGCGTCTAGCGGCTCACCTGGATATGCGCAACCGAGAGCGGCAGACCGTCCAGAGCGAGATTGTCAGGCGCGCCTTCGCCGAGCTTACCGTCTCAACAGACGTGAGCGCGCATTCTCATGTGGCCGTGATTGCCGGTGACGGCTGGCACAGAGGCGTTATTGGGATAGCGGCATCGAAGGTGGCGGAAAAGCTGAACCGCCCGTGCGTCATCATCTCGCTCGGTGAAGACGGGGTGGGCCACGGCTCCGCGCGCAGCATAGATACCTATCACCTACTGAATGGCCTGACGACGTGCGCAGACCTCTTCGTGCAGTTCGGCGGCCACTCGCACGCTGCGGGGCTGGTGATCAAGCGCGAGTGTATAGAAGAGCTGCGACGCCGCTTGAACGAGCACGCGGCATCTAATATCAGGCATGACGACCTTGAGCCCATCCTGCGTATAGACGCGGAGCTGCCGGCGGAAGCGCTGAAGCTTGAGCTTGCGAAGGAGCTGCGCCGCCTTGAGCCGTTCGGGGCGGGCAACCCGCAGCCGGTCTTTCTTACGCGCGGGCTTCGCCTCATGAGCGAGCCGCGCGTCCTCAAAGAACGCCATTTGAAGATGCGTGTCTCCGGGGCGGATGGACGCCCGTGCGATGCCATCTGGTGGAACGGCGCTGAAGAGCTTACTTCGGGGCAAACGCTCACGCAGGGCGCACGCATCGAAATGGCTTATACGCTTGAAATCAACACGTGGCAGGGCGAAACGCGCCTCCAAATGTGTGTTCAAGACGTAAAAAAAGTGACAGGTGATGAGTACTGAGGGGAAAAGATAGCTTTTATCTCAATACTCATCACTCAGTACTCTTTTTATTATGCAGGAAATTAGACGAAGAAGAGTTTCGATTGTGGACTTGCGTGCGCGGCTGCCGCGCGTCACGCGTGCCGTTGCGCTGATGATTGGCGTGGCGGGCGTGCTCTTCGTCGGACTCTCTTATTACAAGCTGCGCAATAACGTGCCGTTTCGTATGTTCGGACAGAACCCGGAGCTTTCAAGGACTGTGACGAGCGTGGTCGAAGGCTACGAGCGGCGCGAGATGGACGGCGACCGCCTGAGCCTGCTCGTGCGCGCGGCACGCGACATTACTTTCGCCGACGGCCACCACGAGCTGGAGGAGGTGCAGCTTGAGTCCTACCCGGAAGGCTCAGACAAGCCCAACCAGGTGAAGGCCCGCCGGGCCATCTTCGACCAGCAGAAGGGAAGCGTTATGTTCACGGGCGACGTGAACATAGAGATGCGCGACGGCCTTGTCGCTAAAACCGAATCGGTCACCTACGACATCAAGAGCGAGACGGCCGAGACGGCTGTGCTTCTGAATTTCACGCGCGCGAATCTGACCGGCGTATCAACGGGAGCTGTCGTGGACGCCAAGAACAAGACGCTCGTCCTGCGCTCCGCGGTGGAAGTTACAGTCAACCCGGAAGCCCAACCCGGCGCGCAGCCCGCCAAGGGCAGCCGCGCACGGCCAGTAACGATTCGCGCCATGCGTGCCACTTATGACGAGAAGTCCCTGCATCTTGCCTTCATGGGTGGCGCTACGGCTGAGCAGGGGCAGGACATCATGAGCGGCGACGTCATCTCTGCAAATCTTAATGACAAGCGGCGGCTTCAGAAGATAGAGGCGCGCGGCCATTCGTACCTGCGCTCCATGACCGAAGGGCGCGCCGCCGAAGCTCACGCGCGCGACATGGACTTCTTTCTGGATAACGACCAGCAGCTCACGCAGGCCGTCGGAATGAACGAGGTCAGCGCGCGAAGCCTCGATGCGGATTCGGAGGCGCAGCTTAACGGCTCCAACAAGCTGACCGTGAACTTCGAGGCCCAGGGCGAGCGCAGCCTCCTGAAGGAGATGCGCGCCGAGGGACGAAGCGTGCTCACGCTCTCTGCGCCGAAGTCGCGCGCCAACGACCCCAAGGCCGCGAACAAGCGCCTGACTGCGGACGCCGTCAATCTCTTCTGGCGCTCGAAGGGCAAAGACCTTGAGCGCGCGGAGGCCATAGGCAATGCCGAGCTTGTCATTGAGCCGGTGCAGGCCACGCCCGCGGCAGACCGCAAAACGCTGACCGCGCCTCGCTTTGACGGGGATTTTTACGAGACGGGGAACCTGGCGCGTAACTTTACCGCGACGGGCGGCGTGAAAGCCGTCTTCGACCCCGTGCAGCCGTCCGAGACGCGAGCGCAGCGCACGCTCACGGCCCAGAAGATGACTGCCGCTTTCGTGCGCGAGACGCAGGACATAAACCAGATGGATGCTTCCGGCGACGCAAAGTTCAACGAACAGGACAGAAACGGTCGCTCTCAGACGATGACCTACACGGCTTCGGACGAGACGGTACGCATGCGCGGCGGCGAGCCCACCGTCTGGGACTCGCGCGCACGCACGAAGGCCCAGGAGATTGATTCCGACACGCGCAGCGACATCTCCTACTGTCGCGGCAAGACGGCCACGACCTATTACAGCCAGGAGCAGACGGGCGGCGCTACGCCGTTCTCCAAAGTCAAAAATCCCGTCTACATAGTCTCTGACCGCGCTGAGTTTCGACACACGACGGGTGTGGCCATCTACACGGGAAACGCGCGGGCGTGGCAGGACGATAATTTCGTGCGCGGCGATACCATCACTCTCTACCGCGAGAACAAGCGCATGGAGAGCCAGGGGAACGTGCAGAGCGCGCTCTATCAAGCGCGTCGCAAGGAGCAGGACGGAAGCCGCTCGGTCGTTCCCGTCTTCGCCACCTCGGATCGCATGACGTATTCCGACACAGACCGCATTGTTCATTACGAGGGCAACGTGGATGTCAAACAGGGAACCGAACGGATCACGAGCGCCGTCACGGACGTTTATCTTTTGAAAGATACGAACGAGATGGAGAAATCGGTCGCTCAGCGCGACGTGGTTCTTACTCAACCCGGAAGGCGCGGCACGGGCGACTGGGCTCAGTACACGGCCGCAGACGAAACCGTAGTGCTTAAGGGCGCTCCTGCGCGCGTCGAAGACGCCGAGAACGGCACCAACGAAGCGGGCCGTTTGACTGTCTATTTACGCGATAGTAGAGTGATCGCGGACACCTCCAACGGAACACAATCGACGGGGCGCGTGCGCTCCAAGCACCCGATTAAAAAAGAGTGAAAGAGAAGTTTTCAGTTTTCAGTAATAAGACAAGTTTGCTTTTACTGAAAAACTGAAAACTCAAAACTGAAAACTGTTTTCCGAAGATGAAAGAGGCTGTAATAGAGCGTGAGAATGAGGCGTCGCGGAGGCTCCGGACGCGTGAGGATGAGTTTGCCCATGCTGCTCTGACTCCTTCAGCATCCGCCCTGGCCGCCTCTCATCTACAGAAGACTTACGGCAAGCGTAGAGTGGTGGACGACGTGAGCCTTCATGTGGAGCCAGGCGAGGTCGTGGGACTGCTTGGCGCGAACGGTGCCGGAAAGACAACCACCTTCTACATGATTACGGGGCTGGAGCAGCCCGACCGTGGGGCGATTCGGTTGGGAGAGCGCGACGTGACGAGGCTGCCCATGTACCTGCGGGCCCGGCTCGGCCTGGGCTATCTGCCGCAGGAGCCTTCGGTCTTTCGCAAGATGACTGCCGCCGAAAATATACTCGCGGTGCTTGAGACGATGGGCCTGCGCCGCCGCGAAAGGTACAAGCGGCTTGAGGAGTTGCTGGAAGAATTCGGCGTCTCGCATGTGCGCAACACTCGCGGCGATGCTCTGTCGGGAGGCGAGCGCAGGCGCACTGAGATTGCGCGCGCCCTTGCCACGGAGCCGCAGTTCATTCTGCTCGACGAGCCGTTCGCGGGCATTGACCCGAAGGCCGTAGATGATATTCAGAACGTTATTCTGTATCTGAAGAATCGCGGCATAGGAATATTGATTACGGATCACAACGTACGCGAAACCCTTGGAGTGACAGACCGCGCCTACATCATGGCCGAAGGCCGAATCTTCCGCACGGGCGCGCCGCGCGAGCTGACCGAAGACGCGGAGGTGCGCCGCCTATACCTTGGCGAAAAATTCCGTATGTGAAAAGCAGGTGCCGCCTGCACGGGTGCCGCGGGTATCTGTAAAAAGAGAATCCAGTCACTCTTTTTTTTGATGCCCGACACCCTTCGCCCGGCACCTATTACATTTTTCTTCTGAATAAAGATGGATTACTGACGGCAGACTCGATTTTCAGTTATAATCTCTCCCGGGCTTAATAAGCGTCCAAATTCATTCGACAGCAATTTTGTATATTAGCTTTAGCTATGTCCGTTAAGCTTACTACCAATCTATCGCAGCGACTCGTGCTGACGCCACAACTGCGCCAGCGCATAGAGATGCTGCAAATGACATCGCTGGAACTCACAGACTTGATCCAGCAGCAGCTTCTGGAGAACCCTGTTCTGGAAGAGGTGCAGTCTCAGGAAGAGATTCAGGAGTTGGCCGAGAAGATTCTGGATCAACAGGCGGGGGCAGACTCATCATCCAACTTCGATTTCGAGGCGTCGCAGGCCGGCGCGTCTACCAACGGCACGGGTGAAGCCGACGCCTCGCTCGGCTCCTACAATGATGAGGGTTCGGAATTCTCAGCCGCCCCCGAAGGGATGACTGACGCGCCGGATGAAGATTTCGGCTCTGACGTTGAGACGCGAGACTCTTTCGAAGAGATAGACTTCGGGCGGGAGTTTCAGGACTATCTGGATCCTGGATACAAAACGCAGGAGTTCGAATATAAAGAGGACGCTCCAACCTTTGAGCAGTTTCTGACGCGCGCTCCTTCACTCTCTGAACACCTTGAATGGCAGCTGCACATGAGCCCGATTTCGGGCGAAGCCTGTGAAGCGGCGCTCTGCGTTATAGGTAATCTGGATGCCGACGGGCGGCTCAACGCCACCAATGAAGAGGTGGCCGGGATGGGCAACTGGAGCGAGGAGCTGGTGGAAGAAGCGCGGCAGGCCGTCATGTTGCTTGAGCCCATAGGATGCGGCGCGCGCGACGTGCGAGAGTGCCTGTTCGTGCAGCTCAAAGCAGGCGGCAACGACCAGCGTCTGGCGGCACAACTCATTCAAGAGCATCTTCATGATTTACAGCAGCACAAGCTGCCGAATCTCTCCAAGCAGATTGGCGTTTCCGTCGAAGAGCTTCTCGACGAGCTTAAGATAATACGCACGCTCGACCCTTATCCGGGCCGCCGCTATAGCTCGGACGAGCCGATTCTGATTTCGCCGGAGATTTATATAGAGAAGGTTGACGAGCTGTCGGAGGACGAAGGCGACGAGCTAGGCGGTTACGTTATTTACTTTGCCGATGACGGAAGCCCGCGCCTCAGAATCAATGCGACTTACCAGCAGATGCTGGGGAAGCCCAACACCACAAAAGAGGAGCGCGACTTTATACGCGACAAGATGCGCTCGGCCGTAGACCTCCTGCGCAACATAGAGCACCGCCGGCAGACCATTTACAAGGTCGTGGAGTCCATCGTGCGCCGCCAGCGAGACTTTCTGGACAAGGGCGTGGCGCACATCAAGCCCATGATGCTCAAGGACATTGCAGAAGACATAGGCATGCATCTGTCCACCGTCTCGCGCGTAGTCAACCGCAAGTACGCGCACACGCCGCAGGGCGTGATAGAGCTGCGACGCTTCTTCACCGAGGGCATGATGAACGAAGAGGGCGAAGAGGTTTCGACTCGCATCATCAAGCTCAGGATTAAGAAGCTGATTGAAGAAGAGGACTCGCACAACCCTATCACGGACGATCAGGTGGTCAAGATTTTAGCCAAAGAAGGCATCAAGCTGTCGCGCCGAACCGTAGCCAAGTATCGTGACCAAATGCAGATACCCGGCTCGCGCGAGCGCCGCGCAGTGGTCTGAAAAAAACAGCGATGAGTACTGAGTGACGAGTGCTGAGCTAAGAAAAGTTTCTTTACTCAGTACCTATCACTCAGTACTCAGTATTTTGTTTAAGGAGGGACAGATGGAGTTTGAGTACACTGGGCGGCACGTGGAGGTGACGCCGGCGATACGCAATCACGTAGAAGAGCACTTTGGTAAGATAGAGCAGATTTTTGATGATACGACCGCCCGCGCGCACGTCATCATAGATGTCGAGAAGAATCGAAAGATAGGCGAGATTCTGGTTCACTGGCGCGAGCACACGCTGACGGCCAGAGACGCCAACGCAGACATGTATCAGGCGCTGACGCGCGCCATCGCCAAGATTGAAAAACAGGCGCTCAAGCTGAAGAAGAAGATGATTGACCGCAAGCAGCAGGCGATGCCGACCGCGTCCGTCGCGCCTTCGCCCGACGAGCCGCTAGAAGCCAGCCCGCGTCCCTCCCGCATCATCCAGGCCCGTCGCTACAATATCAAGCCTATGACGGCGGAAGAGGCCGCGCTTAGCCTCTCGGAAGATTCGAATCAATTCCTGGTCTTCCGCGACGCCGACACAAACCGCATTGGCGTCATCTACAAACGCAAGGACGGCAACTACGGCCTGATCGAGCCATAACTAATGCAGAAGGCCGCAGCGCGCAATGATGAATTAAAGAAAGAGTTCAAGCTTAAATCGTCTCTTAATTCAACCCGCGCGGCACTCTGCGGCCTTCTGCATTTCTCCTGCTTATGTCTGAGAGCCCTACCAATAGTCCCGCCATCACGGTTCAAGACTTTATCTCGAATGCGCCTGAGAATCTTGAGCTGCGTGTGCTTGCCG
>DASVVZ010000306.1:0-5078 GCA_036389875.1 Pyrinomonadaceae bacterium | reverse complement strand
AGCGCGTTACTCGCATCAATGACGGCCAGTGAATTGGTATCAACGAAGGAGAATTGATGTGTGCCGTTGACATAGCCGGTCACTGTTCCATTGGCGGCGCGGGTCAGCACAACTTGGATGTAAGTGTTCGCAGCGATGGGCGAACCGGAGCCGTTAATTGGCGCTCCGGGGTAGGTGGAGAACTGCAAATTACCGGAATCGCTAAACAGCCCGACAAAGGAGCTGCCGTTCTTGAAATCCAATATGCGACGATCGCCGGACACATCATCAAACTCGAAGAGCATGACGATGGAATACACGTTGCTCTGGATGACATTGGTCGTCGGCTGAATCTGCACGCCGTTATACAGCGGGAACGCCAGCACGCGGCGCGATGTGCCGTCAACCGTGTCGGTCGTAAACGAGTTCGTCCCGTGCGCGCCGTTATGCCAGATTTCTGTCAGGGCGGGCGGCGTGCCGACGGAGCTTGAGTACGTGTCCTGGAATCTATAGTCGGCTACCGGCGACGCGACCGACACAGGCGTCGGCGTTGGGGTTGGGGTTGGCGTGGGCGATGCGGCGCACTTGCCCGCGCTGCCGGCGTTGTAGATGGCCTGGATTTCCGATTGAGACAGAGCGCGGTTGAAGATTCCCGTCTCGTCAACCTTACCGGGGAAGTAATTCTGAGGTTGTCCCGCAGGAGCGCCCCCGCCTATGCGCAGGGGCTGAGTGGTAGTGATTATTGCCCCTGTTACGGCCTGCGCGCCGTCGAGCTCTCCGTTTACGTAGAGCTTCAACGTCGTGCCGTCATAGGTCATGGTGATATGCGTCCACGTATTCAATTGCACAGGGGTTGTGCCGTCGAAAGAGATAAACCCGCCCGCAACGCCTATGTGCGCTCGATACTTGTTAGTAGATGCCGCGCTCAGCAGGTACTGACGCTCAGAAGCCTCTCCACCAGTGCCTATAATGTCCCTATCTTGTCCCTGCCCGCCTGTGACGTACACCCAGGCTTCCAGAGCTACGGCGCTCGTAGAGTTAAGCGAGGGCGAGTCGGCAACCTGCACGAAATCATCAACGCCGTCGAATTGGAACGCCTGACCGACTTTACCGGCGGCAAAGGTAGCGCCGTTTTGAAGCGTGCCGTTATTAGCGCCCTGAGAATCATTGGCATTGCCTTCGCCCGTATACCACGCGACTGCGCCCGAAGGATTTTGCACACACTGCGGAGCACACTTGCCCGCGCTGCCGGCGTTGTAGATGGCCTGGATTTCTGACGCCGAAAGCGCACGGTTGAAAACGTCAACCTCATCTATTTGCCCCTTGAAGAAGCGCCTAGTACCTAAACTTGAATCGTCATTGTGTTTGCCTATACGAAGGGGCGTGTCTCCGTTATTTGCACCCTGTGTAAAATTGAAATCATCGGCGAGTGCGCCGTTGACGTATGTCTTAACATTGCCCGGAGTAAAGACCACCGTGATGTGATACCACTGGTCCGCGATGAAGGTGCCGGGCACGACGCGGAAACCGTCATTGTACTCGACCTTCAACTGAGAGCCGCCCGGAAAGACGTTCAAACCAAAACCATGTCCGTACTGTGTTGGCGCGTCGCTGCTCACAGCATTGGTTGGGAAATCCGTGTCATCATTTCGCAGTTCCGGCTTTACCCACGCGTCAATCGTTAAGGGAGGCGAGTTCATCAAACCGGTGGCCGGGGACTCCACTGCGTCGCCATCCCCGTCGAAACTAAATGCCTGTCCAACCACTCCTGTCGTGAACGTCGTATTACCTTGCAGCGTGCCGTTATTGCTGCCCTGGATGTCGTTGGCGTTGCCTTCGGCCCTGTACCATGCGACCGCGCCGGTGGGCTGCTGGATGCAACTGCCTTCGGGCACGGATGTAACGGTGGCGGCCAGACCCGTGCCGTCAAAGCTGTAATTGTTGTTGCTGCCCCGGCCCACGCGGAAGTCTATCGTGTCTCCGGCGTTGACCGTCACGGTTAATGAGAAGCTCCGTGTAACGGTCGTCTGATGGCAAGAGTTCGGCGTGTCTATCAAAACGGGGCCGAAGATCGGCTGCGCGGTATTCCCGTTCAGAACTATCGAGCCGTCCGAAGTAGCCTTGTCAATGTTTTGGAATCTTCCTGTGATCGAATACTGCCCGCTTTGTGGCGCTGTCCAGCGCACGACTGTCTTTTCTCCATTCTCGCCGGGGAACATGGCTAAGACATCGGGCTGATGAGTTGTACACATGTTGTAGTCAAGGTTTTGACTTGAGTAATTGCGTAGAACTGACTGGGCAGGCTCTGCCCACCCTCGGCGCTGCCCGTTGAACGCGTTGCTAGGTGTGGCGTAGCGCGTAAAGCCCGAACCGTCCGTCCCGGTGTATCCATATTGCCAGACCTGCCCGGCAGTATTCGTGGTGTCGTTGAAATCTGCCACGGCGTCGTACGTCTGGGACTGGGCCGAGGCGGAACGATAGATGACTGCCCAGCCGAGCAGACTTAGGACGATCAAAGCTATGGAAGTAAACTTGAGGGTACGGGACGAGCGCTTCATTTTCTTTCTCCTTGCGAGTTCATTGGACTCCCGGGCAAGCGGGGAAAAGGTCGACATTTCGCGACTGCTGAACCGCCGATTGTTGCGGCCTGTGATGTGAGAGCCCTGATGGGACTGGGCTATGGAAATATGGCTCTCTTCGTCTATAGATACCTTCGGCGGAAAAATGTTTAGGCGGGCGGAAATTTTTTTTGAGGCGGGCAGAATTTTTAGGAGCGCACACCGCACGGGCGTAGCCACGGAGTAAAAGCTAAAGCCCGCAGGCACCTCTTTTAAGAGATATGCCTGCGGGCTTTATGGGCCTGCAATTTTGCTGATAGCTTGCTTTAGGGCCTTTTTACCCTCCGTCGCCTACGACGACAAAGGCTGCCCAGTAGAAGGGATGTCGATAGGCCCCGCCTTTCTTCATAAGCTTGAGCGCCGCCTGCCGCATCGCATGGGCTTTCGTCATGGGCTGTTTTGCCTCGGCGCTCCGGCCCTTCAGGTTGCGGTGAAAGTCCAGCATCAGCTCGGCCGTGCTATCGGACGAGACCTTCCACTGGCTGACAACTGTCGTGGGGCTTCCCGCTACAAACAAAGCCCAGCTCATGCCTATCACACCTTCGCCGGAACTGATGCGCCCGCGCGCAGTCTCGCAGGCGGAGAGGACTACCAGGTCCGCGTTCAGATTGAGATTCATCATCTCCCAAGCCTCCAGCAGGCCGTCCTCTGTGTTTTTAACTCCGGCCTGCGAGAAGACAAGGTAGGAGTACATGGGGCTCACGTCATTCAGCACGCCGTGCGTGGCTAACTGCAGGACCCTGTACTTCTCAGCCTCAGCCTTAACCGCCTCTTCGCTCGCCTGTGCGCCTGTATAAACCCTGCTCATCCGGGCGCCGTACAACTCTCCCAAAGCGGCCACCTCTCGCTCGGCTTCCACTAAGGATTCAAGCTTTCCCCCGCTTCTCAAAACAAGCTCGGCGCGTTCGACTGTTTGCGCGTTTACGGTCGGATTGCCTATAGCCAGGAGCGTCGAGCCCTCCTGCGTGCCGCTTTTGAGGCGTTTCTGTCGCGCGCGCTGCATCTCTCGCAACGCAGTCAGCGAGGGGGCGTAAGAGACGGCGGCGTCTTCCAATAGAAAACGCTCGGGGCCATTCTGCAGCGCCTGAAAGGGGAGGTTCCACAAGGGCCCGTCGGGCGCTATGACGAGGTTCGTCCTGCCCCTTAATTGCGCTTCAGCCGGACGCAGGATGGAATCGTATAACTGGCGTGCCAGTTGCTGAAAAGGCTCACGCGTTGAGATTAACTGACGAAAGCGCTCAGCCTGCGCGGTCAGGTCTTTGGCCGTCACAGCCAGGGTGTAAACCTTCGTCTCCAAGGGCACGCGCGTGCCCTTTGTCAGAACAAAGAGATAGGTCTTCTCGTCCGTCACCAGATATTCGAGGAGGGCGCTTTCTCTGTCAGGCAGCTGTTCTGCGACCTGCGCGAGGGTCATGGTCTGCGCCTCGCCGCGCTGCGCTCTGAGTTGCGGGTGGGCCGCGTAAAGGGCCGTCTGGAATCCTTCAAGGTCAAGGCGGGCTTTCTGTAGGCGCGTCCGAAGGTCGTTGATTCGTTTGGCAGACTCGGGACGCTCGTTCTCCAGCTCACGCATCAACTCCGTGTTGAGCGAGATGAGTTCGCTCTTCAGCCTTCGCTCGCGCTCGCGCTCCTGCGCCGTCATGGCGCGGGAGAGGTCCGGGCGGCCGTTTTGAAGTACGTCCAGCAGCGTTCGAGCCTTCGCGCGCTCTGCATAGACGAAGGCCTCGTCGGTCTTGCCCTGCGCGACGAGCAGCTTGACCATCTCCTGGTAAGGGGCCACCTGTTTCTCAAAGAAGAGTTGACGGTCGCTCTCGCCGCCCACGGCATGAGCGCGCAGAGCCTCGACCGCCGCGATTGCCTCTGTGAAAGACTGTCTGGCGCGCTCGTACTCCTTAAGGCCCTTCTGCGCCCTGCCCAGAATGAGAAGTGATTGCCAGAGATAGTCCTCGTTGCCGAGGCCGCGTGCAGTGTCCGCGGCGCGCATGGCGAACTCCTGAGCGCGTTTGAAATCGCCCTGAAGGTAGTAAACGTCCGCCATCTCGCGCAACACGTTGGCGATTTCCACACGGTATTTCGCCTGCTCGTGGAGCGCCAGGCTTTGTTGCATCAACTGTAAGGCCCGCGCGTAATCGTGGCGCGTCTTGTGAAGTACACCGAGGTTTAGGAGAGCTTGAGCTATCCTCGGATTAACCTTGATGGTCTCAGCCAGCTTTAAAGATTTTTCGTAAAAACTCAGAGCCTGTTCGTAATTGCCCAGTTGGAAATAGATCAAACCTATATTGTTTAAGGCGACAGTCATATTTGGCTTATCATTCAACGCCTCATAAAGAGCTAGACCCTTCTGGTAATAATCCAGGGCCTGCGTGTAATTGCCCTGGTTCTCATAGACCAAGCCGATGCCCAGAGTTGCAAGGGCAAAGGTGCGCTTGTCTCCCCTATCCTCGGTGCTTAGCTTTAATGCTTTCTGATACGCCTGCATGGCGT
>DASVVZ010000305.1:0-11816 GCA_036389875.1 Pyrinomonadaceae bacterium | reverse complement strand
GCGCGCAAACAGATTTCCCAGCTTGAGACGCAGACGCTCGAAAAGATGGAGACGCTTGAGCAGGCGGAGAGCGAGCTTAAAGAACGCGAGCCGGAAATCTCCACCATGCAGGCCGAGCATGACGAGCGCATGCGCGCCTTCGAAGAACAGACACGCGTACAGACCGAACAGCTCGCAGTCAGCCGTGAAGAGCGCGCCCGCCTGATAGAAGTTCTGCCGAAACAGTTGAGCGCCACCTACAACCGTCTCATCACTCGCATACGCGACGGCGTCGCGCTGGCAGAAGCCCGCAACGGCTCCTGCTCGGCCTGCTTCATGGCGCTCAGGCCGCAGGTCATGGCCGAAGTCCGTCGCGGCGAAGAGATAATAATATGCGAAAACTGCAATCGCATTCTCTACTACGTGCACGCGGACGCGGCCCAGAATAAGAGCCGCCCGGCGGCGTCCGCCGCTTCCGAGGTGGCGGCTTCTTAAAGATAAGGGCCGAGACAGCTTCTACTTGTTATCTCTGAAATTCTTATGCGTGTTCTTGTCACAGGCGGGGCCGGGTACATAGGGAGCGTGGTGACGGAAGAGCTTGTCCGGGGCGGCCACGAAGCGGTCGTCTACGACAGTCTCTACAAGGGGCACCGCGAGGCCGTTGCTCCAGAAGCCATTTTCGTTGAAGGCGACCTGATGGACGTGGAGCGCGTGCGCCGCGCGCTCTGTGAAAACCGCATAGAGGCCGTGATTCACATGGCGGCCGATTCGCTCGTGGGTGAATCGGTTGAGAATCCCGCGAAGTATTACCGCAACAACGTGGTCGCGGGACTTGCGCTTCTGGAAGCCATGCTGGCCGAAGATGTGAAGCGGCTGGTCTTCTCTTCGACCGCAGCCGTTTACGGCGAGCCGGAAAAGCAGCCTATCGAAGAACACGACGCGACGCACCCGACCAACCCTTACGGCGAAACCAAACTCGCGTTCGAGCACGCCCTCAACTGGTACGACCGCGCTTACAACCTGCGCTACGCTTCACTTCGTTACTTCAACGCCGCTGGCGCGACGCAGCTTTGCGGCGAGCTGCACGATCCCGAATCGCACCTGATTCCCATTGTTCTGCAAGCGGCAGCAGGCCGCCGCCCGCACGTGGAAGTTTACGGCGACGATTACCCTACGCGAGACGGCACGTGCGTGCGCGATTACATACATGTCGTTGACCTTGCGCGGGCGCACATACTCGCGCTCGGCGTGCTGGACGAGCGAAGCCGTATTTACAATCTCGGCTGCGGCGGAGAAGGCTACTCTGTCAGCGAGGTCATAGAAACCGCGCGCGCTGTGACGGGCCGCGAGATAAAGGTTCGCACGGGCGCACGCCGCGCCGGCGACCCTGCCGTGCTGATAGCAAGCTCTGAAAGAATCAGAGGCGAGCTTGGGTGGCGGCCCGAAAGGCAGGACCTGAAAGCCATCATACAGTCGGCCTGGGCATGGATGCAGGAGCATCCCGGCGGCTACAAAGAATAAAAGCCGGAAGATCTCTTCTCCCGCGCGTGTGTTTTCCCCCTTTTCTTCCCCTTCACAATTCCCCCGAATTGCAGAACAAAGAGACGGTTTCGCACAAGCTTCGTCAAACATTGGTGCGACTCTTGAGAAACGCAAAAAAGTAACAGAATCATCGGAGGAATAGAAAATGGCAGAATCAATGCAAGAGGCACTTGAGCAGGCAGGTGTCATAGGAGCGGAAACCGGCAGCGAAGGCGGCGAGAGCCGCTGGAACGTGCCCGGAATCTTCAGTGGAGACGTGAACGTAGGCCAGACTGAGCGCTGGGCTTCGGCCCTGGGCGGCGGTGCGCTCGCGGTCTACGGCCTGACGCAGCTTATTAGGAGCGGCTCGTGGGGAGGCGCAGCCCTCGCTCTGGTCGGCGGCTCTCTCATCTATCGCGGCACGAGCGGCCATTGCGCCATGTACGAGGCCGCGGGCATCAACACCAGCGGAACAGGCACGGGCGAGAAGAGCCCTGTGGTGAGCGTCCCGGCAGAGCGCGGTATCAAAGTAGAAGAGAGCATAGTCATCAACAGCCGCACGCCCGGAGAGCTTTATAGCTTCTGGCGCAACTTCGAGAACCTGCCGCGCTTCATGAATCACCTTGAGTCAGTGACTTCAAGCGGCAATCGCTCGCACTGGGTGGCAAAGGCTCCTGCCGGAACGAGCGTCGAATGGGACGCGGAAGTCTATAACGAGAAGGACGGCGAGCTGATAGCCTGGCGCTCGCTCGAAGGCTCGCAGGTAGATAACGCGGGTTCGGTTCATTTCACCGCCGCTCCGGGCGGAGGCGGCACGGAGGTTCGCGTCGTGCTCAAGTACGACCCGCCGGGCGGTGCAATCGGCGCGGCCGTCGCCAAGCTCTTCGGCGAAGAGCCTTCGCAGCAGATTCGTGAAGACCTGCGCCGCTTCAAGCAGTTGATGGAGACGGGCTCTGCCGGCGATCAGGCTTCCGGACAAAGCGCATAGACCGAAACGATAAACAGTGAGCGAGACCAGTCAGTAATCGTTCACCGCTTATGGAGGAACGTATGGCGGAAGAGAAAAAGGGCGAAGGCCAAGGGGGCGACTCCGGCGGCTCATCTTCGGGAGATGAGCCGCAGACGGGCGACCCGGGCAGGACACCCGGCACGGCCGAAGGCGACCGGGAGACGGTCGAACAGGACCTCGAAAACAGAGAAGGCAGCCGTGACTGAGCGGCCCTGAAGTCTCAAGTCCCACGTCCCGGGTCAAAGATAAAGACTCTTTCTTTTAACCTGGGACGTGGGGCCTGGAACCCTGGGCTTTACTTGTCTACGGCTACGCCATGCTTGTATACGAGTTCGCCGCCGAGCCAGCCGCTAATGGCGACGCTTATCACGCCTGCTATCGAAAGCAGGAGCGGGATTGTGAGACTTCCGCCTACCAGGCCCGCGCCGCTCAGGGTTCTCAGGTAGAAGCTCGCACTGAAGAGCAAGAGCGCCAGCACGTTGACGCGCGCGTGCCAGGCGGCAATCCCGGACACTCTCTTATCTCGAATGGAAAAGTAATCGATGATGCCGAAGACGGCCGCCAGAATGGCGCCAAGGATCCCGCCCGCGAGGGTGTAAAAGGCTATCCAGGCCCAGGCCGGGTCGCCGCGCCACAGGTAGATTAAGTCCGCCACGAGTGAAAAGACCCAGAGCGCAATCGGAAAAGGAATGAGCATAGGATGTATGGGATGACCCATTAGCTTGGCCGGGCTGGACACAGAAAATTCCCCCTTCTCTTTCATCAATCACAAACGGGCTGCAATCAAAACTGCTACTTAGAGGGAGGCTCTGTCAAGAGCCTGAGACGACGGACGAAAGATTATGAGGAGCGATTCAGGAAGAACAGTTTCACTTTGGCGAGCGACCGCGAAAGAGCTTTCGGGTTCGACCCTGAAGTCGGACGCGCGCGCAGATGTCTGCGTCGTGGGCGCTGGCATAGCGGGACTCACGACCGCTTATCTTCTGGGGCGCGAAGGCCGCTCCGTGGTGGTGCTCGACGACGGGCCAATCGGCGGCGGTAACACCGAAAGGACAACCGCGCACCTGTCGAACGCCATTGACGACCGATACTTTGAGATAGAGCGGCTGCACGGCGAGCGCGGCGCGCGCATCGCCGCCGAAAGCCACTCTGCGGCCATAGACACGATTGAGAGAATCGTGCAGGAGGAGGGAATCGACTGCGACTTTGAGCGGCTGGACGGTTATCTCTTCGCGCCGCCTAGAAAATCCAGAAAGGTTCTGGAAGACGAGCTGAAGGCGGCCCACCGCGCGGGGCTCGAAAGGGTAGAGCGCGTGAAGCGTGCGCCGATTGAGTCATTCGACACGGGCTCCGCTTTGCGATTCCCGAGCCAGGGGCAGTTTCATCCCATGAAGTACCTGAACAGCCTAGCGGAGTTGGTCAGGCGGGACGGAGGATTAATCTTCACCGGCGGCGCGGCGCACGCAGAAGAGATTCAGGGCGGCGATGATGCGCGCGTGCGCACAACAGGAGGCTACACGGTCGAGGCCCGCGACATAGTGGTGGCGACCAACTCGCCCGTCAACGACCGTTTCGAGATACACACCAAGCAGGCCCCCTACATGACCTACGTGATAGGCGCGCGCATCCCTGGCAACTCCGTGCCGCACGCGCTCTACTGGGACACGCTGGACCCTTATCACTACGTGCGCGTGCAGAAGGCCGAAGACGAGAACTCCGACTACGAGATTCTGATTATCGGCGGCGAAGACCACAAGACTGGCCAGGAGCATGATTTCAGCAGGCGTTACAGCCGCCTTGAGAGATGGGCGCGCTTCCGCTTCCCGCAGATGAGAGAGATAGAGTTTCGCTGGTCGGGCATGGTGTTCGAGACGATTGACGGCCTCGCTTTCATAGGGCGTAACCCTGCGGACGAGCCCAACGTCTACATTGCTACGGGCGATTCCGGCATGGGCATGACGCACGGAACAATCGCCGGTCTTCTTCTGACAGACCTCATCATGGGGCGCGACAATCATTGGGCGGAAGTCTACGATCCGGCGCGAAAGACCCTTTCGGCCCTGGGGGAGTTCGCAAAGGAGAATCTAAACGTCGCGGCGCAGTACGCCGACTACGTGACGCCCGGAGAGGTGGACGACGAGTCGGAAGTTCAGCCCGGCGAGGGCGCGCTTATTCGAGGCGGCCTCACCAAGACGGCCGTCTATCGTGACGAAGACGGCGTGGTGCATCGCATGTCGGCCGTATGTGTTCATCTGGGCTGCATAGTCAACTGGAACACGAACGAAAAGACCTGGGACTGCCCGTGTCACGGCTCGCGTTATGACCAGACGGGCCGCGTCATCAACGGCCCCGCCAACAGGGACCTTGACGCCGTAAGCGACGATTAGAAGTCAACAGCTTCAGCCGGTATGAAGAAAGAGGAACAGAGATTCGTGGTTCAGGAGCATCACGCTAGCCATCTTCACTGGGACTTTCGGCTGGAGATGGGAGGGGTGCTCAAGAGCTGGGCCGTGCCCAAGGGGCCTTCGCGCGACGCTTCCGTCAAGCGGCTGGCCGTAGAGGTGGAAGACCACGCCGTCTCTTATCTGACCTACACCGGCGAAATCTCCGAAGGCCATTACGGCGCGGGACAGGTCTATCGCTGGGACATAGGCACGTACGAGATGGAAGGCGACGAAGACCCGCTTGGTGCATGGCGCGCCGGAGCGCTCAAGTTTCATCTGAGGGGCAAACGGCTGCGCGGCCTGTGGCGGCTCTTCAGGATGAAGGGGCGCAGGGAGGGCGACAAGCCGCTCTGGCTGCTACAGAAGGTTAAGGACGCGGCGGCGGTCCCGGGCGACGAAGCCGAGCTTACGGGCGAAAACCCTAAAAAGAGCGGCGCAGCAGGAAAGAAGAGATAATCTCTATTGGCGCGGCCCCGGCAAATACCGGCAGGCGGGCGCGTCACAACCTGCGACTGGCTCTCCCGCACATTTTCTGATAGAAGAGAACCCATGATGAAGATTAAAAAGCGAATACTGCTGGCGGCCGCGCTTGTTCTAGTAACTCTGGCGAGCGGGTACGCGCCGGCGGCTGCGAGCGCCAGCGTGCAGCGCAAGAAAGAGGTGCGCGTCTACTTCTGGAGCGAGCGCGATTCGACTGCGAATAATCCTTTGGGCGTGAGCGCGGTCAAGCGTATGGTGGACGGCAGAGAGCCCGCGCGTGCCGCCCTTCAGGCGCTGCTGCGCGGCCCCAACGCCGCAGAGCAAAAGCGTGGATACCTCAGCCTGAGCGTCGGAGAGTTCGACATAGGCTTGCTCTCCATCAGGGGAGGCACGGCGCGTGTCAACTTCGTCGCTTCACGCAACTGGCCCGGCTGGCCCGGCGATATGTCGCCCCCAAGATTCAGAGAAGCCGTCACGCGCACGCTCAAACAGTTTCCGACCGTCAAGCGCGTAGTCATCTCCGTCAACGGCGACGCGAAATTCGATTCCAACGAAGGCTAACGAATCAGCCGTAGCCACGCGCAAAACACTAGGCAGCACGAATAGCTTTTGAGCTTTCGTGCTGCCTAGTGTTTTGCGCGTCATTGCTGCTTTCGCCCGCGAAATCTTCCCGAAATCAGACGACCCTGTGTATGAATACGCTCGTTTTATCCCACGGGTGGAATAGTTCTATAAGACTTTAAGTCCCGCAGGCGGAAGCCTCACCATGAGAAAAGGAGCACGAAAGCGGGCCTTTATGAAGATTCTGTCACTATCGCCTTCCTTCACCGGGTTAGGGAACGCAGTTTGATTGGAGAATCAGCCCCCGGTAATTTAACGAGCGGGAATCGAACGAGCAATATGGCTACAGCAGAGCAGTCGTTACAAACGCCCAGGCCGGCAATGACCGCCAGAAGGCCGCAGGAGATAATCGAGCGCGGCCGGCGTGCCCGTTGGTGGCGCAGGTGCGGCTCAAAGAGCAGAGGCTTCTGGTACGAAGACCCCGCTGGCAAGCGCATAAGCGACCCGGCTCAGCTCGAACGCATACGCGCGCTGGTCATTCCTCCGGCATGGAAACACGTGCGCATCTCTCCCTTCGCGAAGAGCAGCCTTCAGGCCATAGGCATGGATACGGGCGAGCGCATTCAGTATCTCTATCACCCGCAGTTCGCTGCGCGACAGCAGCGCAAAAAATACGAGAAGATTGAGCGCTTCGGCGAGCATCTGCCTTCACTAAGAAGAAAGACGAACGAAGACATCTCGCGCGAAGGCTTTCCGAAGGAGCGCGTGCTCGCCGTCATAGTGCGACTCATCAACGACCTCTATTTCCGCGTGGGCTCGGAACAGAGCGTCAAGCGCTATCGCACCTACGGCGTCACGACGCTGAGAAACCGCCACCTTGAGATAAAGCGGGGCGGGCGTCTCATCTTCAGCTTCGTGGGCAAGCATCATATACACCAGCGCCGCATCATCGTTGACGAAGAGCTGGCGATGCTCATAGGCGAGATAAAGAAGATAGGCGGCGCAAGGCTCTTTGAGTATTACGACCAGGACGGCAAGGTGAAGCCCATCAAGCCGCGAGAGGTCAACGACTACATCAAGGCTGCCACCTCGCACGAATTTTCCGCCAAGGATTTCCGCACCTGGGGCGGGACGCTGCTCGCGGCTATAAAGCTCGCGGAGCTCGGCGCCGCCGAAGATGAAAAACAGGCGAAGAAGAATCTGGTCAAAGCGGTCAAGGACGTGTCCGAGCACCTGGGCAACACCCCGACGGTCTGCCGTAGCTGCTACATACACCCGCTCGTGCTGGATGGTTATCTGAAGGGAACGACGCTCGCGGAGTTTCGCCGCCGCGTAGAGCGCTACATACGCCGGATAGAGCCCGAATACCAGCCCGAAGAACTCGCGCTCCTGAAGATGCTCAAAGCTCAGTCAAACGGAAAGAGCGCGAGCTAGAGCTTTTTTCAAAAAGTAAGGGGCGCACGGCAGGAATAACCACGCAGCCCCTTCTTTACCAGTTTTCATCTATGGCTTGACCGGTTGCAGCCAAGCTCGCGTGCGGTAGCCCGGCATGGCCTCCAACCTTATGAGCCGTTTATCCAGAAGCCGAAATTCTTGTGATTATTCAACCACCAGTTCCTCGCAAAATATTGAATCTCACGCGCGCCCGCCTGACTTTGTAGGGGACTCGTCACGGTCGCGCCCGTGCGCGAAGCCTTCTGCGTGGAAGTTTCAGGAACTACGGCGCAGATGTGTCCGTGACGGTTAGGTACCTTGTGCTGCGCACAAATAATGGCCGCCTGCCCGTCGTTGGCCGCGCTCTGCAGCTCCGTTAAATCAACTGTTCTACGCCAGCCGAAGATGGGACCGTAATTGTTGAACCAGTTGACCAGGCTGTTGGCATTGATTTCCGCCACGGTGTCATCGTAGATGGGGGTAACCTGCTTACCAGCTTTTAACCTGGCGATTGCATTCTCCAGCCACCAGACGCGCGGTAAGTAGACGCCTGCCAGATAACAGTAGTCGTAAGTATAGATGTTGCAGAAGGTCGCCTGGGAAGTATGCCTGTAGCGCACCTTATGCTCTACGTCCAGCCATTTGACAATCTTCGTCAGGTCTGCGGCCTTCTCTTGAGGCGTGCCTGCGCTGTTGCGCCCGGGCTGTCCGGTTTCGTTAAGGGGGTATGCCCAGGACGTTCCGTTGCGCGTTATCTTCTTATTACCCGGGGTCATGTGAACCGCCGTGATGCTGCTTACTTGCTCCGGCGGAGTGAAGTCAGCAACGGGCACCAGGTACGTACTGTTAAGGAATCCCGTGGCCGGAGTATCTTTGACGACAGTCGACACCTCCCACCAATCGGGTGCGGAGGAGTCTCCGAGCTTTGTCACCGGCGTTCCCATGGGAATAATTCCGATGCTGGTGCTCGTTTTACTGGGCTGGAGCCTGAGGTTAAGGCCGTAAGCGGCCTTATCTCCGACTTTGTATTTCGACTGTGGCATTTTTATTCTCCAAGAGGGCTAAGTTTAAAGGCCTAACGCTAAAGACCGCGGCGTTAGCAACGAAGTGGGTGAGTAAATCCCCTGCAACATACTGACGGTCAAAGATAAAGTCAACGAAATTCTACGGCGCGCAGGCTCTTGTTAGAAATGCCGGCTAGAGGTTCCGCCTTTACGCTTTTTTCGTCTTCTGGAGGATTTTTCGTCTATCCCTTTGAGCGAGGCCAGCGGCCATAGCGTGTGCTCTATGCGCGCGAGACCGGCCTCAACGACGGCACGTACGACCTCTTCGGAAGCCTTGTAAGCGGGCGCGGCTTCGTCCAGCGGTACTCTGCCGTCCGTGTTTACCAGGATTCCCGCCGCAGCGTATTCGTCGTCAATCTGGCGCTGTGATAACCTGCGCGACGCTTCTCCGCGCGACAGCTTTCGGCCCGCGCCGTGATTGACCGAATAGCCGCTACGGCTGGCGCCTTCCAGGGGGCGCAGGATGTAGCTGTAATCCTTGTTGCTTCCGGGTATCAGAACGGGATGGCCCGTCTCTTCCCAGAAAGTTCCCTTCAGCGCCGGATGACCCGCAGGGAAAGCGCGCGTGGCACCTTTGCGATGTACCCAGACATCTCCGAAATCCGGGTGCCACTCGCGCTGCACCAGGTTGTGGCTTATCTCGTAAATCAAGTCCAGGTCTGCGCCGAAGACTTCACGAAAGGCGTCGGCCACCTGCTCGAAGATGACCAGCCGGTTTAAGATGGCGAAGTTCCCGCCCGCCGCCACCGCGTTCAGATAATCGCGGTAATGACGGGAATCCGGCGTGAAGTATCCAAGGTCGATATCGGTGATCGCGTCGGGACGCTCTTCCCTGGCCATCTCGAAGTAGTTCGTCGCGAGACCGTGGCCGAAGCCGCGACTTCCCGTGTGAACCTGTAGGAAGAGAGCGCCCGTCTCCTGCTCGCGCTGCAACTCTATGAAGTGATTGCCGCCGCCCAGGCTTCCCATCTGGTCAAGCCCGCGTTCGGGTCTGCCTTTGCCTCCCCAGGGAATCTGCCAGCCGTCATCAACAGGGATGCGGTGGCGCTCGGCGCGGCTGCGGTCGAAGGTAGCGCCGTACTTCTCTACGTAGTACTCTGCGCCGCCGCGCACAAGGTTATTGAACTCGCTCTCGGAGACGCGCCCCAACCTGTGACTCTTTCCGCCGGAGCCCATCTCAACGCGCTGCATCACGGCGCGATTAAACTCCAGCCTCTTCTCCGGCGTAGCCGCCCCCGCATCCACCTCAGAGCGCGCGCTCATCATTCCACAGCCAATATCGTAGCCCACAGGGCCCATGGCCACCGCGCCCGTGTCTGCGTCTGTGATGAGGACGCAGCCAACGGGCACTCCGTAGCCGTAGTGAGTGTCGGGAGTGATGACCACCATCTTGACGCCCGGAAAACGGGTGGCGTTGATTATCTGGCGGTACAGAATATCTTCGGCGTCCGCAAGGAGTGTCGGCGTCAGGAAGAGACGCACGGGCACATCCCGCGTGTCCTCGGTTTGCAGGTCGTAATAGCCAAGGCCGTTCCATCGCGCAAGATGTTTCCAGTTGTCCGCGTTATGAAGCTGGCGCGCAACCTTCAATGCTTTGGCGTCCCTATGTTCTTTGCTCATCTATTGTCACCCTTAATCTGTAGTGCTTCTATCATACAACATCATTCCGCACGATTAATCAAAGCGCGCGGATTATCTCCGCCGCCAAATCTTCAACGCTCTTTTCGCCGGTAGCTGAGATGTGCAGTTGTGCGAGCGCGTAAACCGGACGGCGCTCATGAAAGAGCTTCTCGGCCGTCTCTCTATCTTTCGCCAGCGGCCGCGCCTCTTCGCCTTGCGTAATCCTCCGCCAGCACAGCTCGAACGGGGCGTCGAGCCAGACTATTAAGCAGTCATGCTCGGCTATGAGGGCGCGATTTTCCGCCAGCATCCAGGCGCCGCCGCCGAGCGCTATGACGCGCGCACGATTCATCTCAAGCACGACCCGAAGGGCGCGCCCTTCGGCTTCGCGGAAACTCGCTTCGCCTGCTTCCGCAATCAGCGCGGGCACGCTTCGTTTTTCGCGCTCCGTGATGATGAAGTCCAGGTCAATCATACGACAGCCGAGACGAGCGGCCAGCGCCTTTGCGACGCTCGTTTTACCGGCTGCCATGAATCCCGTGATGACTATGCGGCTCTCTTTCTCGCTCATCTGTCCGTCACCGAATCAAGCAGGCTGTAGAACTCCGGGAAAGAGACGGAGACGCACTCCGCGCCCTCTATCTCGGAATCTCCTTCGGCCAGAAGCGCCGCGATTGAGAAGGCCATGGCTATGCGATGGTCGTCGTGCGCGTCTATCTTTGCGCCGCGAAGAGGTGTGCGCTCCGGTACGGTCAAACCGTCCTCGTGTTCTTCCACGGGGACGCCCATGGCGCGCAGGTTCTCAACGGTCGCGGCGATCCTATCCGTCTCTTTGAAGCGTAGCTCCGAAGCCTCACGTATGCTGAGGCCCCCGGTGACCTGTGTTCCCAGCACCGCCAGCATGGGAAGCTCGTCTATCAGTTGCGGAATAAGCGCGCCCCGCAGCAGATTCGATTCCTGCTTTAAGGGAGCGAGCCCCGCTCCGCCACGCACTGTAATATCACCGGAGGGCTCGTCCAACTCAACCCACCTGCCCCTAGCGTGAGCCGCCAATTCCGCGCGCACGTCCGCGCCGAGCGCACGTAAAGTTGAAAGAAAACCTGTGCGCGTGGGATTCAAGCCTGCACCGCGTATGTTGAGAGTCGAGCCGGGCAGAAGACACGCGGCGGCTATAAAGAATGCCGCAGAGGAGATGTCGCCCGGAATGCGAAAGTCGCGCGCCCGAAGAATGGCGCCAGGCTCAAGCGAGATGATGTTAGAAGGCGCGTCACCTTCGCTTAAGCTCTCTGTCACCTGCGCTCCGTACCAGCGAAGCATTCTTTCCGTGTGATCGCGCGTCGGTCGCCCGCGCGCTTCTATGACGCTGGTTCGCCCTTTAGCGTAAAGCCCCGCGAGCAGTACGCAGGATTTGACCTGCGCGCTGGCGACCGGCATCTCGTAAGAGATGGCTTTCAGGGGGACGCGGCCGGTTATCAGGAGCGGCGCGCGTCGCTCCAGGGATTCTACGCGCGCCCCCATCAGCTCAAGCGGCTCTATGATTCTCTTCATAGGGCGCTCGCGCAGGGATTCATCGCCCGAGAGGGTTGATTCAAAGTTCTGCCCGGCCAGTACTCCCGCCAGCATGCGCATGGTAGAGCCGCTGTTGCGGCAGTCTAGCGGCGCGAGCGGCGCGCGCAGTCCTTCCAGCCCTACGCCTTCAATACG
>DASVVZ010000304.1:0-3727 GCA_036389875.1 Pyrinomonadaceae bacterium | reverse complement strand
AGATGTAAAGATGGAAATGTCTTACGAGTAATGCATGGCTTCCTACTCTGGCGCGCGTGGCCAAAGACGGCTAGAATAAGCCGGTCTTAACATTCTCGAAAGACATTTCCATCTTTACATCTGACGGGCTTCGCGCCTTTTGAAGCTGCGCCCTGAGAGAGCGCATCTTTCGGCCCAAGTGACCGTCTCTGAAGTTTCCCACTCAATGCTTTTCTTAAGGAGCTATAAGGAATGCACAGGTCTCTGATACTAGCCGTCCTGGTTCTCGTCGCCTCGATACAGGCCGCAGCCGAACCCGCGCAAGGTGACGGGCTCGCGCGCCTTCTCAGATTCCCGGACATACGCGGCAACCTGATAACTTTCGTCTACGCGGGCGACATCTGGACAGTGCCATCGGCGGGCGGCACTGCGCGCAGGCTCACCTCTCATCCGGGCCTTGAGCTGTTTCCGAAGATTTCACCCGACGGGCGCTGGATAGCCTTCTCGGGCGAGTATAGCGGCACCCGTCAGGTCTTCATCATCTCAACGGAAGGAGGCGAGCCGCGACAGCTCACCTTCTACAACGACGTTGGCCCCTTGCCGCCGCGCGCGGGCTGGGACAATACCGTCATGGGCTGGACGCCTGACGGTAAGAGCGTGCTCTTTCGCTCGAACCGAGTGGCGCAGAGCAACCGCCTCAGCCGTCCCTACCTCATCTCCATAGACGGCGGCACGGAGCAGCCGCTTCCCATCACAGAGACCGGCAGCATGAGCTTCTCGCCCGACGGAAGCCGTGTGGCTTTCACGCCCATCACGAACGAGTTTCGCGGCTGGAAGCGTTACAGGGGCGGCCAATCGCCCGACGTCTGGATTTACGACCTACAGCGCAACACGTCTGAGCAGATTACGACGACGCGCGCGCAGGACATGGTTCCCGTCTGGCTGGGCGACACAATCTTTTACCTGTCGGACAGGGACTGGACTATGAACCTCTTCGCCTACAACACGCGCACCAAGAAGACTCGAAAGGTGACGAATCATTCGGACTACGACGCGCTCTGGCCGAGCGGCGCTGGCGACCAGCTTGTTTATGAAGCGGGCGGCTACGTCTATCGACTGAGCGCGGACGGAGGCCGTGAGGAGCGCGTGCCGATAAAGGTCTACGGCGACTTCCCGGACACCGTGCCTTACTTCAGGAACGTCAAGCCCAACATAGAATCCTTCTCGCTCTCTCCGAGCGGCGCGAGGGCTCTCTTCGCCGCGCGCGGAGAGGTCTTCACCGCGCCCGCCAAGGAGGGAGAGATTCGCAACCTCACGGGCTCGCAGGGCGTGCGGGAACTCGCGCCCGCTTGGTCGCCGGACGGCAGGTGGGTGGCATACCTGAGCGACCGTTCAGGCGAGTATGAAATCTACGTGCGCCCCAGCGACGGCACCGGACAGGAGCGGCGCGTGACGACGGACGGCGACATCTGGCGCTTTCCCCTTCAGTGGTCGCCCGACAGCAACATGATCGCATACGGCGACAAGAAGCAGCGCCTGCGCTACGTGACGGTGGCGACCGGCGCCACCACGGACGTCGACCACTCCACTACGAACGACATCACCAGCTACACGTGGTCGCCCGACAGCCGCTGGATAGCCTACACGAAGCTCGGCGAAAACCAGTTCTCGGAGATTTGGGTCTACTCGACCGAAGCGCGCCGCGCCCAGAGGCTCACGGGCGGGATGACGAGCGACACGGAGCCTGTCTTTGACCCGAAGGGGCGCTACCTCTATTTTCTCTCGAACCGCGATTTCAACCTCACGTTTAGCGGCTGGGAGTTCAACTACGTCTACACAAACCCGACGCGCATCTACGTCGGCCTTCTGGCCGCAGACGGCCCGGCGCTCTTTCTTCCCACGAGCGACGAGGAGCGCATCAAGACAAGGGAGACGCCTTTGACGACTCCGCCGAATCCTGCGCAGGCTCCGCCGCCTCAGGGAGCAAGAGCCCAGCAGCCCGGAGCGCAGCCGAGCCCGGAGGCCGCGACTACTCCGCAGCCGGGCCCGCAGGCGGACGCGAGACCGGCCGAGAGGCAGCCGAATGCTTTCGTCAAGATTGATTTTGAAGGCTTCGAGAATCGCGTCCGCGCCATTCCGGGTCAACCGAGCAACTACCGGCGGCTGGCCGCCAACTCGGACGGCGTGCTCTATCTTTCCGGCCCCGGAAAGCTCGCGCTCTACAACCTGAACGCAAAGGCCGAGCAGACCATCATAGATGGCATACGAAACTACGACCTCTCGGACGACGGCAAGCAGGTAATCTTTCAGGCCGGAGAGAATTTCGGCATAGCGCCCGCCACGCCCGGACAAAAGCCTGACGCGGGTCTTCTCAAGTTCGAAGGGATGACCGTGAAGATAGAGCCGCGCGCCGAATGGAGACAGCAGTACGTGGACGGGTGGCGCATCATGCGCGACTGGTTCTACGACCCGAACATGCACGGCATGAACTGGCCCGCGATACGCGCCAAGTACGAGCAGCTAGTGCCCTATGTCGCCAATCGCGAAGACCTGAACTTCCTGTTGACCGAGATGGGAAGCGAGCTGATGGCCGGTCACATCTACGTCGAGCGCGGCTCCGACCCGCCGAGGGTTACGCGAAACGACGGCGGGCTGCTGGGCGCAGAGATTACGCCCGACGCTTCAGGGTATTTCAAAATCACCAGAATCCTGCCGGGCGAGAACTGGCACGACAGCTTCCGCTCGCCGCTCACTGAGCCGGGCGTGAAAGCTAAAACCGGCGATTTCATTCTGGCGGTCGACGGTCGCCCGACGCGCAATGTAAAGAATTTCTACGAGCTGCTGGAAGGCAAAGCCGACCGGGTAGTCACGCTCACCATCAACTCGCGGCCGGACACTGCGGGAGCGCGCGACGAACGCGTCAGGCCCGTCAAGAGCGAAACCAACCTGCGCTATCTTGACTGGGTGCAGTCGCGCCAGGCGATTGTGGACAGATTGTCGGGCGGGCGAATCGGCTACATACACGTTCCGAACACTGCGGTCGAAGGCAATCGTGAGCTTTTCAAGAACTTCTACCGGCAGACGAAAAAGGAAGCGCTCATCATAGACGACCGCTACAACGGCGGCGGCTTCATCCCGGATCGCATGATAGAGCTTCTGGAGCGTAAGCCCTTGAGCTACTGGGCGCGGCGAGGGACGGGCGCGACCTCCACGCCTGCGTTCGCGCACCTGGGGCCGAAGGCGATGCTGATTAACGGCTACGCCGGCTCAGGCGGCGACGCGCTTCCCTACTACTTCCGCGAACGGGGCATGGGAAGAATCTTCGGCACGACCACCTGGGGAGGTCTGATAGGTCTTTCCGGCAACCCGCCGCTCGCGGATGGCGGGAGTTTGACGCCGCCCACCTTCCGCTTCATGGACCTGGAGGGACGCTGGGCCGTGGAAGGCGTGGGCGTTGACCCTGACGTGGAAGTAGTGGACAGCCCCGAAGCACTGGCGCGCGGCGAAGACCCGACGCTCGAAGCCGCAGTGAAATACCTCATGGACGAGCTAAGGCGCAACCCGCCGAGACGAGTCACCGTGCCTGCGCCGCCCGTACTGCTGAGACAGTGAATCACCTTTAACAAAAGGCGAGGATAAGAGAAAGCCATTGAGGCTCTAAGCACCCGGGTGCTTAGAGCCTCAATGGTTTCTTCCCTGAGCTTTCGGAAACTCTGGCGCGCCCGAATCAAGAGGGCTAGAATGCTCG
>DASVVZ010000303.1:0-7816 GCA_036389875.1 Pyrinomonadaceae bacterium | reverse complement strand
GCAGGGACGCCCCGTTTATTGCCGCTCCTGTTTCATGGCAGGGCGCACGACCGAAGCCAACGCCTGAGAAGGCGAAAGTAGAGAAGCACAAGAGGCAGAAGTGAAAGAATGTGAGCCGCACTCACATTCTTTCACTTCTGCCTTCTTATTTTTTCTTCAGCCGCCCACGTGGACAGTGGGCCGCCTTTTAGGGTCTTTCTCGGCCTGACGTAAGACCTCGTGGGTGACGGGTGCCGTGTCGCCCTCGCCGAAGGCTATGTACTTGAAGATGTAAATCAGAGGGTTTCCCTCGCTCCACCCGAAGTAGACGTGCGGCAGCTTTCCCGTCCTGTCTCTTAAGTACAAAAGAAACGCCGCTATCGCGTTGGGAACGGCCGGGCTCTCAGTCCTCAACACCCTGTAGCCGTCAACGTATTCTCCCCTTATCTTGAGCAGGCCGGAGAACTCTGAGGCGTCGCCCGGGCTGACTTCGAAGAAGATTATAGGCTCGCTCGCGGGAATGTGATTGTCCTCGCGCTTCTCCTTCTCCTTCATACTGTATTCGAGCGCGTCGCCGCGGTCGCGGCGGTTGGCAATGATGCGAATCGTGCCGCCTTTGGCTTCGTCTATGATGGCCTGCGCGTTTTCGTCCAGCTCAAGCTTCTTGACGCGCAGCTCCGTCGTGCGCCAGACGCGCGAGAAGAGCGACGTGAAGATGATTGCGCCGATGAAGAACGAAGCAATTTTGATTCCCTCCGGCCGCTCGTGCACGTTCTGTATAGTCGTGTAAGCGAAGACCAGTGAGATTAAGAGAAAGACCCACCAGTGCCCGCCCTTTCGCCTGACCGAAAGAGTGACGGCGATCGCAGCCGAGGTCATCAGCACAAGCACGCCCGTAGCGTACGCGCCGCCCTGCGCGTCCACGTCTGCTTTAAAGAGTATGGTCACGGCGAAGGCCATGAGCGTGAAGACGAAGACGAGCGGCCTGGTGGCCCTGGCCCACTGCGGGGCCATGCCGTAGCGAGGCAGGTAGCGCGGCACTATGTTCAGCAGTCCCGCCATCGCCGACGCTCCTGCGAACCATAGAATCAGTATCGTCGAGAGGTCATAGACGGTGCCGAACAGGTCGCCAAAGTAGGTGTGCGCCAGGTAGGCCAGCGCGCGTCCGTTTGCTTTTCCGCCTTCCTCGAACTCTTGTGGCGGGATCAGGGTCGAGGTCACGAAGCTGCTGCCGATAAGCAGCACGCTCATAATCAGCGCAGCCGTTCTCAACAGCTTGCGTGTGTTGCGTACGCGCGAGTCCAGCAGTTGCCGCGCAGTGTGCGGCGCTGGACGATGACTGCTTCGCGTACTATGTATGTCGTCTAAATCTTTTTTGGTTAAATCCTTGTCGCCGCGCACCAGCGTCATGACGGCCACGCCCGTCTCGAAGCCCGACAGGCCCAGCGCCAGCTTCGGAAACAGCAGCAGCGAAACGCCTATGATAAGGAAAGGATTTCCCTGAACTCTGCGGTGAGTAAACAGCGCCTCCTTCCAGGCGGGAATATGTTCCGGGTGCGTCAAAAGCTCATAAAAGCCGAAGGTGATGACCACTACGTTCAACAGTAGATATACCGCCACGAGCAGGACTGCGATGCCAATTGCCTCTTTAAAGCCTTTGAGGAAGATAGCGCCGAGAATAGTTATGAGGACGAGCGTGACGCCAACCTGATGCTCAAGGAAAGGGGCGTATCTCTCTGTAAAAGGATTTTCGATGACGTGGGCGGTGGCGTCCGCGGCAGAGAGCGTGATGGTGATGATGAAGTCCGTGGCGACGAATCCCAATAGCGCCAGCACGAAAAGCTTGCCTCTCCAGCGCGAGAGCAGATTCTCAAGCATCGAGATAGAGCCTTCACCATGCGGGCTCTCCTGTGCGACGTGCCCGTAGATGGGAAGAGCGCCGAAGAGAGTGAGCAGCACCAGCACCAGCGTCGCTATCGGAGACAGCGCTCCTGCCGCCACGAAAGCTATGCCGGGCTGATAGCCCAGTGTGGAGAAGTAGTCTACGCCGGTCAGGCACATCACCTTCCACCACGGATGCTGGTGATGCTGCCCCTCTATCTCATGCGGCCCCTCTACTTCCTTAATTCCTTCAAACAGCCAGAGCTTCAGTCGTCTCTTCGACCGGGACTGTAGAACCGCCATTTTGCCCAACCCCTGCTTCTATACGGTTAAGAACCATGGAAGGACTAAAATCAGCCAGTCTCTTCTCTTTTCCAGCACGCAAGAAAGCCACCCTCCGTGCGCGTCTCTGAAGAACGAGCGCACAAAGCAGTGGCCTCGGGCACGATAGAAAAGAGATAGTCGGGTTGTGCTGTCTCTTCCACTCATGCCTACGGGGTTAGCTGACGGGCTCGGACCGGGAAGTGTCCTACGTCGGTTGTGGCTGTCGGACGCCACTCCTATACGATGCGCCCCATGTCCTGCAAAGTGAGCAGGACGCTGGTTCCCCCGCGCCGCTCTCATCCCTTAAGAGTCGGGAAGCGGCTTCGGCAGACAAATTTTCAAGCAGGCATATTATCTGCCCGCGTCTACATTAAAGCAACTCTCTGAATCAGCCGCCGACGTGCACGGTCGGGCGGCGCTCCGGGTCTTTCTCGGCCTGTCGCAGCACCTCGTGCGTGGTTGGAGCCGTGTCGCCTTCACCGAAAGCTATATACTTGAAGATATAGACAATCGGGTTGCCTTCGCTCCACCCGAAGTAGACGTGCGGCAGCTTTCCCGTCCTGTCTCTTAAGTACAAAAGAAACGCCGCTATCGCGTTCGGCACCACGGGGCTTTCCGCCCTCAACACCCTGTAGCCGTCAACGTGGTCTCCGCGAACCTGCAACACGCCGGAGAACTCTGAGGCGTCGCCCAGGCTGACTTCGAAGAAGATTATAGGCTCGCTCGCGGGAATGTGATTGTCCTCGCGCTTCTCCTTCTCCTTCATACGATACTCGAGCGCGTCGCCGCGGTCACAGCGATTTGTCACGATTCGTATAGTTCCGGCGCTGGCCTCCTGAATAATTGCCTTGGCGTTATCGTCCAGCTCTACCTTCTGTACGCGCAGCTCCGTCGTGCGCCAGACGCGCGAGAAGAGCGAAGTGAAGATGATGCCGACGATGAAGACCAGCGCAATCTTGATGCCCTCAGGCTGCTCTACGATATTGACGATGGTCGTAAAGACGAAGATTAGCGAGATGAGCAAAAACGCCAGCCACATCTTTTCGCCCCTACGGCGCGTGGAGAGCGTGACGGCAATCGCGGCGGAAGTCATGAGCGCCAGAACGCCCGTGGCGTACGCGCCCCCCTGCGCCTCAACGTCTGCACGGAAGAAGAGCGTGACGATGAAGCAGATAACAGTCAGCACGAGCGTCAGAGGCCGCGTCGCCCGCGCCCATTCGGGAGCCATGCCGTAGCGAGGCAGGTAGCGCGGCACTATGTTCAGCAGTCCCGCCATCGCCGACGACCCCGCGAACCACAGTATGGAGATGGTGCTCAGGTCGTAGGCCGTGCCGAACCAATCGCCAAGATAGGTGTGCGCCAGATAGGCAAGCGCGCGGCCGCTGGCGTTTCCGGCTTCCTGTGTCTCCGTTCCCGGCCGGAACTCTTCGGGCGGGATGAGAAGCGTCGTGACCAGACTGCTTCCTATGAGCAACACGCTCATAATCAGAGCCGCAGAGGTCAGCAGCTTCCGGGTGTTGCGTATGCGGCCCTCCAGAAGCTCTTGAGCCGTGGGCTCTACTTTCCCGGTGCTGCGCGTCGTGTGTATGGATTCCAAATCTTCGTCGGTCAGTTCCCGCTCGCCCTTGACGAGCGGCATGACGACCACGCCGGTCTCGAAGCCCGACAGGCCCAGCGCCAGCTTCGGAAAGACCAGAAGCGACACGCCGATTATCAGAAAAGGATTTCCCTGAACCCTCGGGTGCGTAAAGATCGCGCTCTTCCAGTTGGACAGTACATGGGGGTGAGTGAAAATCTCGTAGAGGCCGGTGGCGATTACTATCAGGTTCATCGCGATGTAAATGATCACCAGCAGGACAGCGATGCCTATAGCTTCTTTGAAGCCTTTAAGGAAGACTGCGCCCAGGAAAGCTACCAGTACGAGCGTGACTATGATGGGGTGATGAAAGAACTGCGGCGCGTACGGGTTATCCGCTATGTGCACGGCAGCGTCCGCGGCAGAGAGCGTGATGGTGATGATGAAACTGGTCGCGGCAAACCCGAGCAGGCAGAGAACGAAGAGCTTCCCTTTCCAGCGCGAGAGCAGATTCTCAAGCATCGAGATGGAGCCGTCGCCGTGCGGGCTCTCGGCCGCCACCCGGTTGTACATGGGAAGAGCGCCGAAGAGAGTGAGCAGCACCAGCACCAGCGTCGCTATCGGAGACAGCGCTCCTGCCGCCACGAAAGCTATGCCGGGCTGGTAGCCCAGTGTGGAGAAGTAGTCTACGCCGGTCAGGCACATCACCTTCCACCACGGATGCTGGTGATGCTGCCCCTCCGGCTCATGCGGCCCTTCAGCCTTTTTGACTCCTTCAAACAGCCAGAGCTTGAAACGCCTTTTCGATCTTGTCACCGAGGCCATTTTTGCGACTTACAAAACAGAGCGAAGCTTCTCTGTCTCCTCTCTAGAATGAAGTGAGAAGTCCAATAGCTCTACTTTCATGCAGGGGGAATACCTGTATAGCTTTCGTGTTCCGGCTATAGTAAGACGTTTTTGGGGAAAGTCAATAACTAAGAGATATAACAATAAGGCGTGGCGCTCAGGGACCAGCGCACAAAATAAGTGGGCGGGGCCTCCCACTGCCCCGCCCTAAGGTCACGTGTCCTCACCCCACGCGACCACTTCGTCCACCGGGGAGGTGAACGCAACCCGGATTATGCACAACTCAGGGCAAACTTTCAACTGCTTCTATTATGTGGAAGAGAAAAATTTTAGCCGGCTTTTGCGCGCCCCTTGAAGCGGAATTTAAGGGCCGGCAATGAGCTGCACGCGGTTGCTCTCTTTGCCGTCGGCGATAATCGTCAGGTCTTGCGGCAGCACGGCTCGCGTGTTATCCAGAAGGACTACGACCAGCTTGTCCAGCCCCGGAAGATTTTCCGCAGGCGCGACGCCAGCCACCTCTATCGTTCGGCCTCCGAGCAGCGCCGTCAACTGCGAGGCGTTGCGAAATCCCGCGCCGTAGATGACTATGCGCGTGCGCTCATCGCCGCCGCTCGAATCCTGAGAAGGCATCCTGAAAGAGGCCGGCAGCGAAGTCTCTTCGTTGAAAGCCAGAGCAAGGCCCTTTCCCGTGCCGTTCTCTGTAAAGATGAGGGGTTGAGACCGCGTTATCTCCAGGGCGGTCTGTGCCCTGACTTCGCCTTTTTCGAAAATCGCCACCAGCGCAGTGCCGGCGGGGGCATCTTCGGGCACCTGGAAGCCTACGCGCCCGTCCTTAACGAAGGCCACGGGAGCCTGTACGCTCACTCCGTTTGAAAAAGTCACGTTGACGGAGGTCTCGCCAAGTTCTACGGGCAACTGCCAGCCTTCACGCTCCGCGTCCGCGTCCCTTGCAAGCATTTCTTCGTCGGTCGCCCTAGATCCCTTGAAGACCGCGAGGCTGCCGGCGGCTATAGTATCGGCCGCGGTTTCGGGCATGGCCGCAGAAGCCACGTAGATGCGCTGCGAAGCCGAACGCGCATCCTCTGCGTTCGCATCCACCGTTAAAGCGCCCGCTATGTAGCTGACTTCGCCCGTCACGGATTGCAGCCGAAGGCTGTATTCGCCCGCAGGCGCGCCCGCGCCGATTTCCACGTCGAAGCTTATGACGGAGAGAGCGTCGTCCGACTGCTGCTGAACGATGCTGGCAGTTTTGACATTGATGAAAGGCGAAGTCGATGCAATGCCGCCTTCAGGAATCTCGCTGAGATTCAGAATGCGCGAGCCGCCGACGTAGACCGTATAGGTGCGCCCGGCTGCTACGGGCACGGCTATAGTCGAGAGATGTCCGTTCAGGCCAATCAGGGATGCGTTGAAGGTTGCGGGCTCTGCGGAAATCTGCGCGTTGAGAGTGGTCGCGCCGCCAGCCGCCACGCCGACCTGTCCTATCTCAAGCGTGCGAAACGATGGCGGAGTATTCTGCGTCAGCCCGGCGTAGGCTCCGTTCTGCGACGCCACCTCGGAGGCGTAGACTGGCCCGTCGAGTGATTCGACTACCACGCGATAGTTGCCGGGCAGCAATCCGTCTATGCGGTACGTGCCGTTTGATAATGTGATGTTGCTGGCGACGACCCGGCCCGTGGACGTCTCCTCTGCGAAGACGTTTGCGCCGAAGACAGGGGCACCCGCAGCGTTAGAGATACTGCCTGTGATTGCGCCTCGCACGTCCGTGCCCGGCCGCAGCCCGTAGATGGAGCGCACGCCCGAGCGGTCGTCGTCAGAAAGCGAGCGCGGCGTCCAGGCGGCCACAGTGTAGATGCCGTTCTTTCCCTGTCTAGGCTGCATACTGGAGCCCACCGCCCCCGAATGCTCCAGGCCCAGCATGTGACCTATCTCATGCGTGAAGGTCGCTTCCAAATCGAAAGTGCCGGGCGTGCCGTCCGAAGAAAATTGCTGGCGCGGATTAAGCACTATGTCCGCTTCTGTAATGCTTCCCGTTTCGGTGAAGAAGACTCGCGTGCGCCCGGCCATCTCGCCGGATGCTCCGGCAAACGGCGACGTGTTCTCCGGCGTATGAGCGACCGTAATTAGGCTCACGCCGTCGCCGCTGGTCCCGGCGGGGCTGATTGACTGCGCAGTCGAAGCCGTCTCTACAAACCTTATGTTGGCTGCCTCAGACCAGTGCGCGAGCGCCCGCCGCAAAGCTCCGGCAACGTCGCTGCCCGGCTTGATGTTCGGCTGCGCCGCAGAAAGAGAGGACGAGAAGGCAACGTTGATGGCAGAGCCGGGCCACTTGATTTGAACCGAAGTGCCGGCGTCCCTGAATTGCAGAGCATAAGGGCGCACGGGCGCTGCCGACAGAAAAAGTGCTGCCGTCAGGTACAGTGCTGTTAGAACTCGCCGCATATATGCTCTCGCCGTCCCGTTTCAACCTTTGCGCACTATTCGTGCTTCCCACAGATACTTTACTCTATCGGCTCAAGATTGCAACGAACGGGCCAGAGGGCCTGCCGGTCGGGGGCGGTCGCGGGCCTTCACTCCTATAGCTCCAAAGTATTCCCCTAAACCCTGACTTCGCAGCAGCTTAATCAGGCACAGTCCCCGCATGTGCTGGTACGGGAGAGCGCCTGAAAGAAGCTTCGTGAAAATTTCCCCTGCATTAATTAGATACGCTGTAACAGCCGCCGTCCTGTTAATTTGACACGGCGGGTCGGCCCTGCTGTGCAAAGGCTTCGGAGCCTTTCCAGGCTCTGGTCATTATGGAGAAGGTAAAGTTTTTAGAGGTAGCGCTGCTTTGAGCGCCCCGGAAGCAGGAAGCTCGCGCCGCCTACCTGCGCTTACCGGAAGGATTGGCGCGCGGCGCTGTAGCCTGGGGCGACAGGGTGGAGCCTATGCCCGTGCCTATGGCTGCGGCATCGTCATTAGGCTTCGGCAGGTCAAGGGCATTGGGCGCGTCTCGCAGGTCGGCAAACGCCACGATTAGAAGCAGCGCCGTCAACCCGAGCGTAGCCAGCACGTAAAGAATCGCCGTCTGCTCAAAGTAGATTAATAAGAAGACAATTAATACCACGACGGCTATCCACAACATCGTCAGGCTTCGACCGCCCTGCTTTCTGCCCCTGTTGCTTGCAAGTCTCTGGCTCATATCTCACCTTTAAGAAAATAGTAGGGTCT
>DASVVZ010000302.1:0-9236 GCA_036389875.1 Pyrinomonadaceae bacterium | reverse complement strand
AGGTCGTAGATGTTTTTCCGCAGGTCCATGACTGCTCCTTTCAGCATTCATCTGAGGGGAAATAGGCCGCCCGCCTACATCATCTGCTCCCCTTTGTCAGACCAGAGAACATCGTAAGTATCCAGTAAGAGTTGTATGGCGGCTTCGGGAGTTTCGAAGTTCTGATGCGGAAAGACTCCGACATAGAATGTCCCGTCAGCCAGGCGGGTTGATTCGATCGGCTTTCCATCCACAAAGATGGTGAAACCTTCCGCGTCATCTTTGAAAGTAATTTCCGGCATGGGCTTCTCCTTTGCGACTTTTGCAGGCACGCTCTGCTGAAACGCGGGGACTATTATTGTGCTTAAATGATCTTGATAGCCGTATGTCTGCCTCTCTTGCTATTAGCTAATCAAGCGTCGGGCCGGGGGAGCTAGCGAGATATCACGGGTTCGAAATTGACGCTCCGGCAGGTGCTACTACCGAATGGGCCGGTATAATGCTGAGGAAAAGATAGGACTCTCATCAGCAGGAAAGTCGGGAAGTCCAATACGCTGTCGGTTGAAACAGCAACCTATATGCCAGCATCCCGGCAGCCGACGCCGAATTGAAATATGCAAGCGAAAATATCCGGGCTGTTGATTTAAGCACGCGCGAGATGTCTACTAACGAGGACAAATAGTATTCGCGTGTGTACTTTTAGCGACTTAAAAAGAGGGCGCGACGTTGTAAGTTGTGGCCCTGCCCCCGGACGGCTTTCGAATCCATACGTGCGGCCGCCAAAGGGCGAATCCCGTGATGGAATAAGAGGCGGGCGTGAGCGAATCCGGTTCTGATCCGGCCCCTGATTTTTCTAGCCCCGATTCGCCGCGCCCCTCACTAGTCGTCCTGACGGACACTTGACAGAAGATGCTGACGCCGCGTAGGGTTTTGAACCTTGAAGAGCGGAGGCGCATCTGTTCTGGTGAATGGCGCGGTCTTCAAAACCGTCTGTGAGCCTGTGAGAGCAGGCTTAGGTAGGTTCGATTCCTACACGCCTCCGCCAAATTGAAAAGCCGAGTAAAAGGGTAAAGGGAAAAAGTTGCGCCTCACTTTTGCCTTTTGCCTTCTACCTTTTTACCGATGAGAGAGTGGATTGCGTTGAACATGACGCCTGGAGTGGGGCCGCGTGCGGCCACCAAACTCCTGGAGCGTTTCGGGTCGGCCGAAAGCGTCTTTGCAGCCACGCGCGCTGAGCTTGAGCACCTGCGGCTCAAGCCGGAAGCCGTAGATAGCATCATGGCGCGCGACCTGTTTGAGCGGGCCTCGACAGAAGTCGAGCGGGTGCGCGCCATGGGCGCGGACATTCTGCTCCTGGACGACGGCGTTTATCCTGCGCTTCTGCGCGAGATATTTGACCCGCCGATTACGCTCTACGTGAAAGGCGAGTGGGCCGTCTGTCTGGAGCAGCCGTGCGTGGCAGTTGTAGGCTCGCGTCGCTCTTCTACCTACGGGCAGAACGCTGCCGTGATGCTGGCGCGGGAGTTGGCCGGTCGCGGCGTCACGATTATTTCCGGCCTTGCGCGCGGCATAGACGCCGCGGCGCACAAGGGGGCGCTCGAAGCCGGGGGGCGTACTGTGGCGGTGATGGGCACGGGGCTGGACACAGTTTACCCGCGCGACCATAGAAAGCTCGCGGAAGAGATTTTAGAGAAAGGCGGCGCGCTGGTTTCGGAATTTCCTTTAGAGACGCCGCCCGCTCCGCAGAACTTTCCGTACCGCAATCGCGTTATAAGCGGCCTCAGCCTGGGCGTGCTGATTGTGGAGGCCGCGGAGAATAGCGGTTCTTTGATAACAGCGCGTCTTGCACTTGAGCAGAGCCGGGAAGTATTCGCGGTGCCCGGAAACATCACCTCGCGGAATTCTTTCGGCACTAACTATTTGATAAAGGGTGCGGGCGCGAAGCTGGTTCAGCAGTGGCAGGACATAGCCTCGGAACTGCCGCCCGAAACGGCCGCGCGCCTTTTGCCGCCTGAGACTAAGGCGAGGGACTCGGAAGGCGCTTTGACTCGCCAGCTTGAGCTTGTGCCGGGCGATTTGTCGGAGGCCGAGCGGGCCGTCTGGAATTTGCTTTCGGCGGACTCGCCGGTGCATATTGATGCGCTCGCGGAAGAGAGCGGTCTCTCCGTGCCGGAACTGACCGGCGTTCTGCTGACGCTGGAAATGAGAGAACTCGTGCGCCAGCTTCCGGGCAAGTGTTTTGTGAGAAAGCTGTGAGAAAAGCAGTTTTCAGTTTTCAGAAAAGAGCCTCTTGGGTTTTACTGAAAACTAAAAACTGAAAACTGTCTTTAATATATTGCCAGCGTTCGATGAGGACGACTGGCGCATCAAAACAAGGGTAAATTAGGACAATTTTACAGGTTAATAAGATGGGAAAGAATCTGGTTATAGTCGAATCGCCTGCCAAGGCTAAGACTATCAATAAATATCTGGGAAACGATTATCTCGTGATGGCCTCCATAGGCCACATCAAGGATTTACCGTCCAAGGGGCTGGGCGTTGATGTCGAAAAGAATTTCGAGCCGACCTACGAGCTGATTCCAGACTCGAAGAAACGCAACAACAGGAAGATAGTCACGGAACTGAAGCGAGCGGCGAAAGAGGCCGACGCAATCTTTCTCGCGGCTGACCCCGACCGCGAGGGCGAGGCCATCTGCCAGCATCTTGAAGAAGAGATTGTGCCGAAGCGCCCTAAAAAGCCTACCTACCGCGTGATGTTCAACGAGATTACCAAGCGCGCCGTGCAGGATGCTTTCAAGGAGCCCAGGCAGGTTGACAGGAATCTTGTTGACGCTCAGCAGGCCCGCCGCGTCCTGGACCGTCTTGTTGGCTACAAGGTCTCACCCCTCTTGTGCCGCACCGTCGGCGGACGATTGAGCGCAGGCCGCGTCCAATCCGTGGCGCTTCGAATGGTCGTAGAGCGCGAGCGAGAGATTGAGGCTTTCGTCAAAACCGAATACTGGACGATCCTCGCTAACCTCTCTTCAAAGTTGCCTCCGGCCTTCGACGCGCGCCTCTTTAAGGTTGAAGAGAAGACAGTCAAGACCTCCAACTTCGATCAGGAATTGAAGAAGAATGAGATCCTGATTGGAACCGAGGCGGAAGCCGGCGAGATTGTCAGGGAAGCAGAGCAGCAGAGCTACACGGTCACGGATGTCACGACCAAAGAGCGCAAGCGAAATCCTGTGCCTCCCTTTGTGACTTCCAAGCTACAGCAGGAGGCTTCGCGCAAGCTGGGCTTCGCCGTGAAGAAGACCATGATGCTCGCGCAGAAGCTTTACGAAGGCGTAGAGCTTGGCGCGGAAGGCTCCGTCGGTCTCATCACCTACATGCGCACGGACTCCACGCGCGTCTCGGATGCAGCGCTTGGCGAGGTGCGAGACTTTATAGGCACGCAGTACGGCCAGCCCTACCTGCCTGAAAAGGCCGTGCATTATCGCTCCAAGAAGGGCGCGCAGGACGCACACGAGGCCATTCGCCCTACCGACGTGACGCGCACGCCCGACGCCCTGTCGCGTTACCTCAACAAGGAAGAGCTGAAGCTTTATCGTCTCATCTGGCAGCGCTTCGTGGCGTCGCAGATGACGCCCGCCCTGTTTGACCAGACGACGATTGACATAGAGGCCGGGCGCTTCACGTTCCGCGCCACCGGCTCTGTTCAGAAGTTCGACGGCTTCCTGAAGGTTTATCAGGAAGGCAGAGACGAAAAGCCCGAAGATGACGAAGAAGCCGAGCGCACCCTGCCCTTGGTTGAAAAGGGCGAGCGCCTGCGGCTCAACGCCGTTAAGCCCGAACAGCATTTTACGGAGCCGCCGCCGCGTTACACCGAGGCCACTTTGGTCAAGGCTCTGGAAGAGAAGGGCATTGGCCGTCCTTCGACCTACGCGGCCATCATGACTACGATTCTAGACCGCGAGTACGTGGAAAAAGTCGAGAGCCGCTTTCACCCGACCGCTCTGGGCACGACCGTCAATGACCTGCTCGTGGCAAGCTTCGACGACCTCTTCAACGAGACCTACACGGCGCGCATGGAAGAGGAGCTGGACGAGATAGAGGAAGGGAAGCTCGCCTGGACGGCGGCGCTTCACGAGTTCTACGAAAAGTTCGCCAAGGACCTGAAGAACGCGGAGAAGCAGATGAGGGCGGCCAAGCAGCAGGCCATCCCCACGGACGAGACTTGCGAGAACTGCGGCGCGGGCATGGTCATCAAGTTCGGACGCTTCGGCCAGTTCATGGCCTGCTCCAATTATCCCGAGTGCCGCACGACGCGCGAGATTGCGCGCTCTTCGAACGGAGAGACCGAGAGCTCTGCGGCGGGCCAGGGCGAGTCGGGAGCCGACAAGCAGGAAGCAGGGGCCGAAGGCGAGGAAGAGTCGTGCGAGCTGTGCGGGAAGCCCATGGCCTTGAAGCGCGGGCGGTTCGGACAGTTCCTGGGTTGCACGGGCTACCCGGAATGCCGCAACATAAGAAAGATTGCCAGAAGCGGAGCGGTCGCGCCTGCGCCCGTGCCTCTGGATGAAAAGTGCCCTGTGGACGGCGCAAACCTTGTGCGGCGTCATGGCCGCTTCGGCGAGTTCGTCTCTTGCTCGAACTATCCGAAATGCACCTATATTAAGCGCGAGACAACGGGCGTGCCCTGTTCGCGTGCGGGCTGTCGCGGCGAGATAGTTGTTAAAAAGTCGAAGCGCGGCAAAGCCTTTTACGGCTGCTCGGAGTATCCCAAGTGCGACGTGGTTTTCTGGGACAAGCCGGTGGCGGAACCCTGCCCGCAGTGCAAGTCCCCGTTTCTGCTGGAGAAGACCACGAAGAAAGAGGGCACTTTCCTCTACTGCGCAAAGGAAGGCTGCGGCTACCGCACGCAGCCTGTAGTCGGCGCGCCTCAGACTTCCGGCGACGAGCGAAGAGCGGTTAGATAAATCAGGGGGCAGAGGACCTATCCTCTGCCCTTAAAATTTGGTCTCGCCCGTACTTGAAACCTTTCCTCTTTTTTAGCAGTATAAGCAGTTCCTCCACACTGAAGTCTGCTCTTTCGCCCGTTCGGGCCCGGAGCGGGGCTTTCATCACAACACGTTTTAGGAGATTAAAGATTAATGATTCGACGCCGCGTTGCAGCTCTTCTGCTCGTATGTTCACTCCTTTTGCCGGTCGTTGCTTTCGGCCAGCAACCTGCACGGCCCGCCCAGGCCGCAGCCGCAGACCCTAATGACCCGATAGTTCGCATCAGGGAAGAGGGCATGAAGCGCTCGCAGGTGATGCCGACGCTCTCTTACCTGACCGACGTGATTGGGCCGCGACTGACCGCTTCGCCCGGAATGATGCGCGCCAACGAATGGACGCGCGACAGGCTCAAGGCATGGGGATTGGAGAACGCCCAACTGGAGGCGTGGGGGCCTTTCGGGCGCGGCTGGACGCTCAAGAGATTTTCGGCGCAGGTCACGGAGCCGCAGGCAATCCCGCTCATAGCCTATCCGAAAGCGTGGTCGCCCGGTTTGAAAAGCGCAATCACAGCTTCAGTCGTCTACCTGGATGTGAAGGACGAAGCGGGGCTTGAGAAGTACAGGGGCCAGCTCAGGGGCGCTATTGTTTTGATGAGCGGGCCGCGCGAGATTAAGGCCAGCTTCGAGCCTCTGGGCGAGCGCCTGTCGGAGAAAGAGCTGCTGCGACTGGCGGACGCGCCGGAGCCCGGCAGCACCCCGCGCCGCCGCTTTCAGCTGACACCCGAGCAGCGCGCAGCCTCTCAGCTCGCCGCGAAGAAGTTGCAGTTCGTCACGGATGAGGGCGCGGCTCTGCTGGTGGATACGAGTCGCGGCGACGGCGGCACAATCTTCGTGCAGTCGGCCAGCGTCCCTCAGCCCTTTCTTGAGAATCCCTCCGAGGGAAAGCGCATCTCGCCCTGGGACAAGAGCGCTCCGAAGATGCCGCCTCAGATAGTCGTCTCAAGCGAGCAGTACAATCGAATGGTACGCATGATCGGTCAGGGCCTGGCGCTCAGGATGAATGTTGACCTTGCGGTCGAGTATCAGGACAAAGACCTCATGGGCTACAACACCATCGCGGAGATTCCCGGCACAGACCTGAAAGACGAGATAGTGATGATTGGCGCGCACATGGATTCCTGGCACTCGGGCACGGGCGCGACCGACAATGCTGCCGGCGTGGCCGTGGCGATGGAGGCCGTGCGCATACTGAAGGCCCTCAACTTGCAGCCGCGCCGCACGATTCGGATAGCGCTCTGGTCCGGAGAAGAGCAGGGGCTGCTGGGCTCAAGGGCTTACGTCGCGCAGCACTTCGGACAACTGGGCGACGGCGCGCAGCAGGGCGCCGCTTCGACGGGCACGAATGAGGGACGAACGCCGTCGGTCACGCCCAAGCCTGATTACGATAAGTTTCAAGCCTACTTCAACCTGGACAACGGGACAGGGAAGATAAGGGGCGTTTACCTGCAAGGCAACGAGGCCGTGCGGCCCGTCTTTCGTCGCTGGCTGGCCCCGTTTCGCGACATGGGAGCCGCCACACTCACCATCGCCAACACGGGCGGCACGGACCACCAGGCATTCGACGCCATAGGCCTGCCCGGCTTCCAGTTCATACAGGACGAGATAGAGTACGAGACCCGCACTCACCACTCTAACCAGGATGTCTACGACCGCATACAATCGGAAGACATGATGCAGGCGGCAACCATCATGGCCGCCTTCATCTACAACGCCGCCACCATGAACGAGCGCCTGCCCAGAAAGCCTATGACGGTGGCGGGAAGGTAAAAGTAGAAGTAAGAAGGCGAGGCAGAGAAACTGAGAAGGGAATAAAAGCAAGGCTTTTATTCCCTTCTCAGTTTCTCTGTTCCGAATTCTGTTTTTAAAATGTTCCCTGCTGATTGAATGAGCCCGCGACGATTTCCGTCAGGTATTTGCGCAGCTTGTCGCGGTTTGCTCTGCGGTATTCCTCGTAGTCCTTTGCTATGCCGTCGTCGGCTCTCGCCAGCAGTATGTAGGCTTCAAGCATCCCGCTATCATTGAGCTTGACCAGATTGGCGAGCGATTCTTCCATAGTCTTAATCTTCTTATCGGCCTTGGCGCTTGCTACCACCATGCGCAGCGCGTCCACCTCTTCCGCCAGGCTGTGCCTGTAGGTCGTCTCTTTGGGAAATGTTTTGGCGAACTTGTCCGTGCGCCAGGCGGCGCGCGTGATGCTGTAGACGAGCCAGGCGCTTGAGCCGTCCTCTTTGCCCCCCAGCATATTCGGGTCAATCGTGATGTTCACCTCGCCCGGCTTTGATGATGAGATGCCTGCCGGAACCTCTATCTTGGGATGGCCGAGCCGGACGTTATTCTTCTGCGCCCATTGCATCAGGCCGCGGTAAGACATCCGGTTATAAGGCTCGGCTATGATGGCCTCCACGGCCTTGTCGCGCGACTCCACCATCTTGCCTACTCGAAGGTAAGCGTCGCTCCAGTAGCGATAGGCCGTCTCACGATTAGGGTCTATGGCGATTGCCTTCGCGTACCACTCGCCCGCCTTGTCCATCTCCCTGCGCTGAAAATAGACATCGCCGATAAAGAGCGGGGCTTCGTAGATGGTCGGGTCTAGCTTGAACGCCTTCTCGTAAGCCTCCCTTGCCTTGTCCCATTCCTGGGCCGCGAAGTGCGTCTCTCCTGCGCTCATGAGGGCGTTGGCTTCCTGGTTTTTCGAGAACACGGTGCGCTGCGCGTAGACGGCGGCCGGCGCGCAAAGCAGCAGTAGCCCGGCCAGAAACAGCCCGCAGCGTAGAATCGATTGTTGATGTTTTGTAGCGAGGCGCGTACAGGGCATGATGATATTTGTCCTTCGACCTGAAGAGATTAAATTTGAGGGGAGCTTAGTATCCGGTTCGAAATGGAGTCTATGATTGATGAAACGCAGTTGTCAATGAAGAATGCCATGCATGATACGATTTTTTGGAAGGCGGCGCGCTTTCACCGGGGGCCGATTTTTACAGGCTCAAGGGGCGCGGGGGGCGACCCGGGGCGCTATTCGGACTTCTGATTTTCGGAAGGGATGTGCGGCTGTAGCCCGCTTGATTCTTCCGCGAAAGTAAGGCCCGCGGCCACCTCGTCCGAGAGACGCTTCCAGCCGCCCTTCGTATGCTCGAAGCTCTCCGCGAGAGACGGCGCAAATCTAGCCGCCTCCGCCTGCCAGCTAAAGCGCTCGACCCTTATGTAGGGATGGTTGATGCGTACCACGTTGAAGGAATTGGTCTCGCCGCGCGCCCGCGTGCTGGTAGCTGTGCCAGCCGAGATGACGAGCGCGCTATGCCCTTCTATCTTGTAGCGCGTGGCCGTCTGCCCCGTGTGGCTTACGTGCAGGTGTCCCGCCAGAAGAACGTCAGCGCCGCACGAGGCCAGAGCCTGCATGGCCAGCTCGGCGCGTCCTACAAGCTCGTTCGGGTCGTGGCCTTCCGGCAAATCAAAGGGATGATGCGTGACTATAATCTTGGTCATCTCCTCTTTGTAGGAGCACATGCGCGTTCGTATGGCCTCTATCTGCCGCTCGTTGATGCGCCCGTACTTGGTCGTCAGAGCGCGCGCAGTGTTGATGCCGAGTATCGCCACCTCATCGTCGGCGTAGAAAGGCTCAAGGTCGTTCGTGATGTGTCGCCGGTATTTCGTCAATGGCTGCGTGAAGCGCGCCACAAAGTTGTAGAGCGGCACGTCGTGATTCCCCGGCACGATTATCTGCGGCACCGGCAGCGCGTCCAGAAACTTGCGCGCTTCTGCGAACTGGTGGCTGCGCGCGCGCTGCGTCAAATCGCCCGAGACGGCTACCACGTCCGGCTTCATCTCGTTGACAGTCGAAATCAGAGGCTCGACTACGTCATAGTCAACACGCCCGAAATGCAAATCCGATAGATGTACAAGTTTGCGCATAACTCTCGCGGCTCTTACCAATCTTTACTAACCCTTACTGATTAACAGAGTTTGAGGTGAGTCGGCAAGCCCACAGCCGCCGATTATTACCTGTTGTTTTTGACCCCACGGTCACAATTTGGTCACCGGAAGGATAGAGACTCTTTTGTCCACCATATATATACATGTATAGATGGACAAAATAACCGCAGTTTAATTATGTCATTTGACATTACCCTTTATTGAGAACTAGATTTATTGAGAGGTATAACATAATGAGACCAGAAATTACCGCACCCCAACTATTCAGGTCGCCTGCTTTGGCTATTAAAT
>DASVVZ010000301.1:0-3276 GCA_036389875.1 Pyrinomonadaceae bacterium | reverse complement strand
GTCCCCGTGGGCGAGTCCGGGTGTTGCTTCACCTATCTGGGCAGCCTGATTTCAGCCAACCTTTCGCACCTGTTCCCGGGCATGCATCTGGGCAAGAGCTATCTCTTCAGGGTGACGCGTGACGCTGACATAGAGCTGAGGGAAGACGAGGCGGGCGACCTGCTTCGCACTATGGAGCAGCACTTGAGGCGTCGTCGCTTCGGCACGCCTGTCCGGCTGGAAGTCTCTTCGAGCATGTCACAGAAGATGGGCAAGTACCTTGCGAACTCGCTTGAGCTGGCAAAGGACGATGTCTATGTGATTGACGGCCCTCTGGACATACCGGACTTGATGACGCTCTACCAGATGGATCGCCCGGACTTGAAGGACAAGCCTTTTCAGCCTGCCATCCCTGCCGCCTTGCAGCAGCGCAAGAGCATTTTCGACGCCATCAAAGACCAGGACGTGCTGCTTCATCATCCTTATACTTCTTTCGCCGCCGTCACCGATTTCATCAACGCGGCCGCCATGGACGACAACGTGCTGGCGATAAAGATCTGCCTCTATCGCACGGGCCAGCAATCGCCCATAGTGCGTGCGCTGATGGAAGCTTCGGAGCGTGGCAAGCAGGTGACGGCCCTGGTCGAGCTAAAGGCACGCTTTGACGAAGAGAACAACATCGTCTGGGCAAGACAGCTGGAACGCGCGGGCGTGCACGTCGTCTACGGGCTGATGGGCCTTAAGACTCACTGCAAGGTGGCGCTGGTGGTGCGCCGCGAGGGCAAGCACCTGCGACGCTACGTGCACGTAGCCACGGGCAACTACAACCCTACCACGTCGCGCGTCTACACGGACTTCGGCCTCTTCACGGCGGACCCGGAAATAGGGGCCGACGCGACAGACCTCTTTAATTTCCTGACCGGCTACTCGTGGCAGGACAAGTATCGCCAGCTGATGGTAGCGCCGCTTCACTTGAGAGAGCGCATGATGGCGCTCATTACCAGAGAGACGAAGCACGTGCGGCGCGGGCGCCCTGCGCGCATCATAGCCAAGATTAACAGCCTCACGGACACGGAAACCATTCGCGCCCTCTACGAAGCGTCACAGGCCGGGGTCAAAGTCGACCTGATTGTGCGCGGCATCTGTATGCTGAGGCCGGGCGTGAAGGGTCTCTCCGACAACATTCAGGTTATAAGCATCGTCGGCCGGTTCCTTGAACACAGCCGCATCTTCTACTTTGCCAATAACGGAGAGGACGAAGCCTTCATAGGCTCTGCGGACTGGATGCATCGCAACCTGAATCGTCGCGTTGAGGTCGTCACGCCAATCAAGGACGTGAAGATTAAGAGCTTCCTGAAGGAAGAGGTGTTGGAGGTCTACCTGCGCGACAACGTGAAGGCCCGCAGGCTCCTGCCCGACGGTACGTACGAGCGCGTGCGCCCGGCCAAAGGCGAAGCCCTCGTGGACAGCCAGACGCATTTCATAGGGCGCGTCAACGTCCAGGATTGATAAGAGAGGCCGGGGGCTCACGCCTTCTTATTCTTTTTCTTACCCCGCTTTTTCCCGCCCGACTTCTTCTTTTGGCCCTTAGCTTTCGCTCTGCCTGAGCTGCCGTTTGACGACATCAGCTGGCTGGTAAAGTCTGAAAGGTCAACGCCGGTTAATTCGCTCAGCTTGCTTGTGAGGATTGGAACCAGAATTGTTCCCGTGAGCGCGGGCGCAAGGATGCTCATGCCCTGCTCTGAAAGCTCCTCGGCGAAGCGGTCGCCGAGCGCACCAAGCTGCGAGAGCAGCTTGTCTTCGTGCCTGGCATCCGTGAAGGCATTACGGGCGGTGTTGCCCAGTACGTAGCCGACTGAAATCGCCCCGAAGCACCAGACTAAAGGGTGTGTGCGGAACTGCTCGCGCCAGTCCAGCGTCTCTTCGACCGTCTCTTTGACGGAATTGTACTGCTCGACGACGGTATCTTTTATGTCCGTGACGGTCTGAGAGATTGATTCTCGCGCCTCTTCCATCTGGCGCTGAAGCGAATCCTTAGTTGTGTCGTCCGCACCCTCTTTGGCGACTCTTGCGCGCGCCGCGCCTCTTTTTACCGCTTCTGCCATCCTGCTTCCCTCCCGTTTACGCCGCCTCGCTCGTTTTGGGCTTTGCCTTCGGGCTCTCGGGTTTCTTTTTGGTCCTGGATTTACCCTTCGAGTCCGCCTTCTTCTTTGCCGGGCCCGTGCCATTGGATTCGGGCATGGTCGCGCCGACAACGCCGGCTATGAGGCTCGTCACCAATCCCGTGGCCACTTCTGAGCCATGCTTTTTCACTATCTTCCTGAGCTGTTTTGCAATCTTCTTCTTCGTCTTACGCTTGATAATAGTCATGCCTTCAACACCTTTCTTTCATTAGCTGCCAATCATAACAATTTAAGGCGGGTGAGGCTACGCGGAACGGAGAGGATTAGCTCCTTGAGTCTCGCTTCTTTGACCGCTTTCGCTGCCCGTTCGACCGTCATCCAGCTTCTTTCGCGAGTGTCGCTTTCGGGCCAGCTATCCAGCACCCGCTCGACGCGCATCAGGTAAACTTTAACCCTGCACGTGCCGCCCCACTTCTCGTACTGGTATTCGCCGAGCTCCGGCGAAGTCGCTTCTCCACGGATGCCCGCCTCCTCAAAGGCCTCTTTAAGCGCCGACTCTTCCGGCGTGCTGCCCAAATCAACCACGCCTTTGGGGATAATCCACCTTGCGCGCCGCCTTGATGTGATGAGCATTATCTCTACCTCTTCGCCCGCCATCCTGTAGGGAATGACGCCGGATTGTTTATAGAACCACCGGGGCCTGGTCTTCATGCGCGCTCGGAAAAGGGGACGATTATGCCTTACACCCTGTTACATGGATGTTAATTTTGCTCTTTTACTAATCTTTGGCGAGGCTCTTCGGAGTGACGAGCCACTTTAAGCGCCCGCTCTGCTGACTGACGCCGCTCCATTTATCCGGCTTCAGAGAGATGAGCGCGAGCGCGGCAGTAGGAAACTCCTGTTCCTCATCAGTCAGGAAACCCAGAAGCTCCTGAAGGCCCGGATTGTGTCCGACTATGACTGCCGTTTCAGCCGCTTCGTCAATCTGCGAGACGACTTTGAGAAGCTGTGCTACGTCTGCTTCATATATGCGCTCGTCGTAGCGAAGCTCGGACTGAAGCTCGCCGCCCTCCAGCACCAGCGCCGCGGTCATCCTGGCCCTCACGGCGGGCGAGCTGATAATCAGGTCAGGCTTGAGCTTGCGCTCTTTCATGAGGCGTCCGATGAGGGGGGC
>DASVVZ010000300.1:0-7374 GCA_036389875.1 Pyrinomonadaceae bacterium | reverse complement strand
CTGAAGGCTGACCCTCACGGCATAGATGAGCGGATAGACGGAGAGCGCCAGCAGTACAAGCATCGTCGGCGCAAGCAGAAGAAAAGGGAGCGTGCGCTCGCTTGCCCCTGAGAAGGAATCTTTACCTAGAAGCCTCTGCACGTCTTAAAGGGTCCGCTCGCACTGAAGCGGAATTTGAAATTCTTACTTACCTGCGCTCGACAATCTTTAGAATCTCTGCGTTGGCCTGATTCATGGCCTCTTCGGGCGAGAGCTCGCCGCTATTGGCTTTGGAGAGAAAGATGCCGAAGGCGTTCTCTATCTCGTTCCAGCGCGGCGTGCGCGGTCTCGGCCTTGATGTCTCAAGCGAGCGCAGCTGCACCGGATAGGTCGGAAACTTTGCTACAAGCTCGGGGTCGTTGAAGACGGAGCGGCGCGTGGGCGGGTTGCCGCGCAAGGCCGAGCGCTTCAATTGCTCTGCGCTTGTCACCCAGACAAGGAAGTCGAAGGCTGCGTCCGCGTTTCGAGCGCTGCGCGGGATGGCTATTAGCCAGTTGCCGATCTCCGCCTGCCCGGACTTCTTCGCGCCCGGCATGGTCGTGAAACCTATCTTGCCTATGACCTTCGATTTGGCGGGGTCGCTGAAGGCAGCAATCCACGCGGGCCAGTTGATGCTCATGGCGGCTGTGCCCTGAAGAAGATGCGCGGATACTTCGTCGGCGTTGAAGCTGGAATACCCGGGCGGCGCGCTCTTACCCAGTTCGAGCATGAATCGCAAGGCGCTTATGCCCTCCGCGCTGTTGACTGTAGGCCGCCCCTCGGCGTCGAACATCTCCGCGCCGAAGGCCCAGAAGATGGGCATGAAGTCCGCCACGGCAGCGTTGCCCTGCGCCGCTCGCATCACGTAGCCGTAGAGGCGGCCTCCGCCGGGTGCGCCCTGTGTTTCTCGCTCCGTGATGATGCGCGCAGAATTCAGCACGTCGTCCCACGTCGCGGGCTCTTTCAGGCCGTGCTTTTCAAAGATGTCCTTGCGGTAGAAGAAGAGCTGAGAGTTGCCCAGGTAAGGCAAGGCGTAGAGCGCGCCCGTCTGATACGGATGACGACAGAGCGCAAGCGAGGTCTGCACAAAATCCGCATCCGGCCCCGCCAGGTTTTTCTTCCGGTAGAGCGGCGTCAAGTCCGTCAAAAAGCCTTCGCCCGAAAAGCGCGGGAACCAGGGGTCGTCCAGCATAATCAGGTCGTACGCGCCCGTCCCGGCAGTCAAATCAACAAGCTCCTTGTCGAAGAGATTGCTGTAAGGGAACTCTACTATGTTGATGCGAACGCCCGTCTGCGCTTCGTAGTCGCGCGCGGCTTGCTTAAGCGCGTCGCCTTCCACTCCCGCGTTGACCGCGAGCGTCAGCTGCTTTCCCTCACCCTGATCCTGGCCGCAGGAGGTTGAAAGCAGCGAGACGAAAAGGATGCTTATTAAGGCGAGCGCCGGCGTCTTTAAGCTAAGAGGTCTTTTACGCATGCAGAGGTGACAAAAGGCTTTTGGCGTTCTAATCGGAAAGCGCCTTATAGTAAACCGAGCGGCCCCGTTTTTCATAATCCTTTAAGGTTTCTAGCGGCGCAAATAGTTCGATAAGTGAACGCGCCGTGTAAGCGATGCGTACGCGCCAGGGGCTTCGCTCACATGGCGGCGGGCGATAAAAAGTGGAATCACGGGTGCCGCAAAGCACCCGGGGCACTGGCTTTCTTCTCTCCTGCCGGTCTTTTATGGCCCGGCGGTATGCTCATTGCCTTCCCAATACGGGTCATATGGTGGATAATCATCGGAAATATTATGAGCATAGCAGACGATAACAAGAAGGACGGCGGAGTTGTGACAGCAGAGGCCGCGAATAAGAAGGAGCCCACGGATTTAGAGCTGGCGCAGAGGTCTGCGAAAGGCGACGGCGACGCCTTCGAGCAGATTTATCGTCGCCATTTCAGGCGAGTCTATGCGTTATGCATGCGCATGATGAGCGACCCTGTGCGGGCGGAAGACATGACTCAGGAGGTCTTCGTACAGCTCTTCAACAAGATTGGCAGCTTTCGTGGCGAGTCTGCCTTCACCACCTGGCTGCACCGCATGACGGTCAACCTCGTGCTTATGTACTTTCGCAAGGCCAGCACCCGCAGCGAGCTTCTGACGGAAGAGGGCGAAACGCCCATACAGATCGTGCGCGGCACGGAGAATCCTGAAACCATGCCGGTCGTGGACCGCATAGCGCTTGAGCGGGCCGTGCAGCAGCTGCCTCCGGGCTACCGCTCGGTCTTTGTGCTGCATGACGTTGAGGGGTACGAGCATGACGAGATTTCCAAGATGATGGGAATTTCGGCCGGAACCTCGAAATCCCAGCTTCACAAGGCCCGCCTAAAATTAAGGCAGTTGCTCAGGCAACAGGCGGCGCTCAATTAGAGTCTAATGCTGTTATACAGGTGCTCACCTGATTTACTCGCTAGGAGAACCCCGGAAATGGAATGTGAAGAGAGCGTTGAGCTTCTGTCGGAGCTGCACGCAGGCAATGTAGAAGAATCTACCGCCCTTTTAATCCGCCGACACCTTGCTGATTGCCCTCCCTGTTGCGGCGTTTACGAAGACCTTCAGACCATAGTGGTGACAGCCACATCGCTCGGCCAGTCGAACGACAGCCTTGAATTTCCTGACGAAGAACGAATCTGGCAGCGCATCACAGTGATAAGGCGTACGACGGTTCACTGACCCGGCCACCTTCCTTCGGGCTCTGCAAAACAATCCGCGCACAAGGCTTCCGCGCGCTGCTGGGACACCTGTCCTTGCTGGCAGTTCATGCTCTCTTAAAGCCCAAACTTTCCCTTTCCCGTAATTAGCAAAAAAAAGAGACCGGTACGTATCTCTCTTGCTGTAACAATGGCCGGGGTGTACCCGGACAGGGGGGAATTCGGTTAACAATAAAAGAAGTTTCATAGCAGCTATAGACCTCTTGACGAATACTTAAGAGGTGATATTAGACCGCTTAAACTCTGGAGAAAATCTGTCATGCAGTTGAAGCCTAAAGCTTTACGCAGCGTTGTTGGGACGCTGGCTTTAATCTTTGCGCTCGCTCTTACGGTTTCCGCACAGGAGGCTGCGGGCCAGGGGCAAACGAGAGTCAGCATCAAGAATTTCGGTCAGATGGACGAGCGTTTCTATCGCGGAGCACAACCCGGTGAAGAGGAGTTCAAAGAGCTTGCGGCGCTGGGCATCAGGACGATTATAGATTTGCGCGCAGACCCGGTGGATTATGAAAAGAGCATAGTCGAGTCTCTGGGGATGAGATACGTAAACATTCCTATGGTCGGAAAGAAATATCCTACGGAAGAGGCTGTGCGACAGTTCCTCGATGTCGTAAACGACCCCGCGACGGGCAAGTTCTTCGTTCACTGCGCAGGGGGCCGTCACCGCACGGGCTCCATGGGCGCGGTCTACCGCTACACGAAATACAACTGGACGTTCGAGCAGGTCTACGCCGAGATGAAGAAGTATGACTTCTACACCAGCTGGGGACACGGGGCCTTCAAGGACTTTGTGCGGGATTATTACGAGCGCATGCAGGCGGCCAGGCAGCCCACCAACATAGCGCCGGCCATCACGGCGCCCGCGAGCACGGCGCCGACGAATGCCGAGGCCGCTAAGCCCGCGACGACCAACATGACGATCGAGGCGATTCCGGTTACTGACTCGGTTACGACCAGGAAGTAGGGCTTCAGATAAAATCCGCTCTCTTCATGAAAGCAGGCCGCTGCGATAATCGCAGCGGCCTGCTTTGTCTATGCCCCTTCGGCCTATTCTTCATCGAAAACACTATCGCTCGGCGAGATTTACGGCGACGCGAGAGCCTACAAAATCACGCCGGCGCGGTGGCTCAAATGTCACGCGCTTGTCGCAGCGGCTGAAGTCGGGCGCATCCAGAGCCACGAGCTGCCTCGAATTACGCCAGGCGCATGAGGCTCGCCCTGCGCGGCCGCTTCGTCCGTTCCAGTCGTGACTCGGCCCTGTTATCGAAAGAAATTTGTTCTATAAAATTGATACTTCCCCCAAACATGAAGCCTAACCTTTTCCGTATTCGCACGGGGTTTTAGTCTGAAATTAAAGGGGGAAGCTGATTGTGAGAGACCTTGAAGGGCTTTTTCAGGCCGGAGGGATGTATTTAATGGGCGGCAAGAGCGGAGGCTCCAAACAGGGCGGGAGCGGCCATTCGGGCGGCACGCGCCAGAAGGGCGGAGAGGGCAAGCGCGGCGGCTCCGGCAGCAAGAGCGAAGGCGCCGGCAACACGAACAAGGGCGCTGGCACCGGTAAAAAGAGCGGCACGCCCGGCGGTGAACGAAACAGTTAAGGGAGGAGAGAGTCCAGATGGCTGACGAGCAGAATAAGAGTTCCGGCAATCAGGAGACTATGCAGGGCGTGCTGCGCGAGAAATCCGGCAACGCCTCTTCATTCGAAGATAACCAGTACGCGGGCGAGTCGGAACCGGCCGAGACAGGCACGGGCGGCGACGCGGGCGGCGCAAACGTCTCGCAGCAGGGAGGCGGCACGGATAGCTCGAAGCAGGGCGGAAACACCGGCAGCACGCCCAACGCGAGCGGCTGATTGACGGTTAATTTTTTTGAAAAGAGTAGATGCTGAAGGCGCGGCTCGGGTTATCCGGAAGACAATCTGAGCCGCGCCTTTTTAATGATTAGCTGTTGCCGCCTTCGCCTCTGGCATTGTCAGTGGCGCCGAGACCTGACTCATTAAGGTTAGAGGCGTTCACGGCCTCCTGCTGCGAGCCGGCCTGCTGGCGCTCGTTCACGGAATCGTGCATGGCCTGGTTCTTCTTGTCCTTTCGCTGGCCGTCCTTTTTCTGTCGCTTCTTTTCTGACATCAACCTTCTCCTTTATGCCTTCATTCTAAAGATTTTAGTGCAGGCCGCCGCCCGCTTCGCCGCCCACATCCTTCTTACCCACCTTCGGCACGCTGGTGCTCTCGTCCTTTTCGTCTCGCGGCTTCTCATTCTCTGTGCCGCTCGGCGGAGAACCGGCCTTGCCGACTTCGGCCTTCCTGTCGCCTGCTTTTTTATGTTTGCTCATTGATTAGCTGCCCTCGCCGCCGGATTTCGTTTAGGGTCTTATGATTTTCAAATTGATTCGCAAAGGTGTAGCGAAACAATGAAGATTCCTAAACTGCCGCCTGTGAAAAAATCGGTTTTTGTCTCGAACCGTACTGACGGATTCAGGCAAAGAGTTTAATTTTGCAGTCCCTCCAAAAGATGGATCACCATCTAAAGCCTGAAGACGGAAAAAGAAGAAGCTCTACGAATCGCCAGATTCGTAGAGCTTCTTAGCTTAGGGCCGGCCGCGCCCGATTTATTACTTGGTGCCGGGGCCCGTGCCGCCCGAAGACTTAGCTCCGCCCCCGGGGCCGCCGCCCTCGCTCTCCCCCGATGCTCCGCTCACGCCGCCCGAAGAACTGGTGCCCGCCGGAGCGCCCGTAATATCCATTTCGCCCACGGCCCCTATTGTGCCTTCCGCGCTGGAAGCGGCAGTTCCCTCCGTCTCAGCGCCTCCGCTGCCCGTCAGGTATGTTCTTTGGCCGCCAGTCACGCCCGGGTTAGGGTCGTCCTTCGCCGCCTCGTTCGTGTCCGTCCCGCGCATGCCGGAAGCGAACCTGTCCGCCTCGCGCTTATCTCTCTCGTTAGACATTTTTCTTCTTCCCCCTTGTAAAAAGGTTTAACTCAGCCGTCTCAAGATTGTATGAAGACGCGCTCTCAACTTTGTCTCGGAAACCGTCGATCAGACGCGCGACACCACATAGTCATCCAGGTAAAACTGCACTACCTGCTTGCGCTCAACGTCGCTGCAGGTGATGTAGTTATGAAACTCTGAGTGGCGTCGTCGTATCACGGCCTCGTGAATCTCCCTTGCGTCTGAAGTGCCGAAGCGTACGCGCCAGCCGTTATCGTCCAGCCGCTCGCTGCTCAAGGCCCGCAAATCATTAATGCCCTGGAGCCCCGCCTCCCTGCGTATGAAGTAATCGGCCGACTGCACGGGATAAGGATAGCAGGCGCGGCCACGGAATTTCTCAAGCACAATCTGCTGTCGCTCGTAACGGCTGACGACCTCATGCGCGTTCCCCTCCGTCACGTGCGCGTAAAAGAGCCCGTGCGGGAAGCACAGGAGATTTGCCGCGAAGCGGTCGCCGCCGACGTGCGACGACTGCCACACCTGGCCGTCCCGCACCTCTCTGACGGATTTATAAATCGGAAAGCCGAACTTCGCGCAGCACTTGTCCCGCTTGCCGTGCGTGCATACCAGGTAGAGCGGGTCTGTGACAATCTCGCCGTGTCCGGTCTTCTCGCCCGCAGCCACCGATGCAACGTCCAGATAACGCTCGCGCAGCTTCTCGTAATCATCCAGCTCGAACCTGACTATGAACGGATTGCGCTCGCGCGCACGTATGATGAAGAAGTTGAAGCTGCTTTGATGCCGCCTCTCCTGCTTGACGAAGAGCAGGCGCGAGCGAGGGATTCTTCTGATGAGTTGATTAAGGTAGTTTTTGACTTCCCCGGAAAGGTTGCTGTCGTTGAGAGCGTGCGGCCCCCACGGTTCCGTGTACTCTATGAGCAACCACACTTCACCGACCGAAGCAGTGCCGAAGGTATTCTCTTCCACGCCGCGCGAGAGCTGAGAGCAATAGAAATCCTGCTGAACCATTTAATCTTCGACCACCGCGACCAATCCCTCGCGCACAAGCTCGGCCAGGAAGGCGCGCACCCTTTGTTCGTCTAAACGTGGGAGTGCGGCTTCGCATAACTCTCGCACGCGGGCCGTGCGCCGCTCCATCAGAGGCCGCAGGACGAGCGCGGCGTCCTCAATGAAGCGCCAGCGCTTGTTCAAACAGCTAAACTCGACCACTCCGTTCTCGGCTTTAAGCTTAAGCGGGCGCGGCGCCAGAAACCTGACGCGCGCTTCCCTGTCGTCTGGAAGCGCCGCCGTCGTGGCGCTCCAGGGAAGACTCAGATAAGGGCGCGCCGAAGCCGCGGCGTCGTATTCATCCAGAAAGCGTTCGAGCAGATCGTCGCTCCAGGCGCTCAAAAGCTCCAGGCGTAATCTATCGCAGTGCGCGAGCCGCTCCTCATGGGAAGCCAGGCGCGGCAAGTCCTGACGAAAAACCTCGCGCTCCTGCAAGCTCTGCACGAACCATCGCGCCAGGTCTATGCCAGTGCGGTTGTGTATCCCCACCGTCAGGTGAAGAGTCGGCTCGGAGAGCGGAAAGGCTACGTGCCAGAAGCCGCGCGGAATGTAGAGCGCGTCCCCGTCTTCCAGATATCCTTCCCAGAGCGGGTTATCAACGTCTTCGGGTTTGGGCGTGCT
>DASVVZ010000299.1:0-4201 GCA_036389875.1 Pyrinomonadaceae bacterium | reverse complement strand
TGATCTAATTTCTTGAGAGCGCCGCTTCGTAGTCTTTGTCGGACTTCATGCGCTCGGGCATATCTACAATCTCCCAGGCGCTTCTCGTGCGAAGCAGCTTTGTCATTAGCTGAGCGTGCAGGATGTGGCCGCTACGCTCGGCGCGAACCCGCCCCAGAATAGGCATGCCGAGGAGCGCCAGGTCGCCCACTATGTCCAGAATCTTGTGGCGCACGAACTCGTCCGGGTAGCGCAGGGGGCTCTCGTTCAGCATCCCTTCCGGCGTCAGGACAATCGCGTTCTCAAGCGAGCCGCCGCGTATAAGGTTTGCGCGTCTGAGCGCCTCTATCTCTTCAGTGAAGCCGAAGGTACGCGCGCCCGCAATCTCTCGATTGAACGCGCCGTTGCTCAAATCTACGGAGAGTCGTTGGACTCCGATTAAGGGATGAGCGAAATCTATCATGCAGTCTATCCTGAAGCCGTCGGCAGGCTCTACGCTGATGGAGCGATTGCCCTGTTCTACGGAGATGCGCTCGCGCACCAGCAGGGCGCGGCGCGCTAGCGACTGCTCTATTATTCCGGCGCGCTCGACCAGTTCGGTGAAAGCCTCAGACGAGCCGTCCATGATGGGTACTTCCAGATTGTCAACCTCTATGAAAGCGTTGTCGAGGCCCGCGCCTCTAAGCGCCGCCAGCAGGTGCTCTACAGTTGAGAGCATGACGCCCGTTCGCATGAGCGTGGTCGCATAAGAGCACTGCGCGACCCATTCAACGTTGGCCGGAATCTCGAAACCGCCGAGGTCTGTCCGCCTGAAAATGTAGCCCGTATCGGGCGGAGCAGGCGCGAGCCTGACTGCTACAGGCACAGCCGTATGCAGCCCGACGCCGCTTGTTTCGACCGCAGAAGCGAGAGTGGTTTGATTAATCACGAGGCGACTTTGTGAACCTTTCATCAACGGCGAGCCGCTCACTCTACAGGCCCGCACGATTAGTTGAAACGACAATTAATTTGGCAAGACTCATGCCGCCCGGGACCGGGCCAAGTCACTGACCGGGAAAAAGCTACTAAAATGCTGATGAATAGCCGGAAGAATTTCCATCAAAGCGTTGCCGCCTCTCAGGCCGCTCCTGCACTGTGCCTCCGATTTGTTGCAATCCGGCCACGCAACGCCGCCGAGTGTGCAGCATCGGCGCAACAGAAAGCGTGAGAGGAATTGACTCAATGAATAAATGAATCAATGAATAAATCCCTTGCTCCGCCTCCTTGCCTTTCCGCCGCTTACGCCTCTATCATCGAAGGCATAATGCCTAGCAGGAAATCAGAGACACCAGAGGTTCCGACCGAGCGGGTCTATCTCATAGACTCCATGTCGCACATCTTCCGCGCCTACTTCGCGCCGATGGGCGGGCGCATGGAGCCTTTGACGAACACCAAGGGGCAGGTCACGCAGGCCGTCTTCGTCTTCACCAACATGCTCAGAAAGCTTCTCGGAGACGAAAAGCCGCATTACATCGCGGCCGTCTTCGAATCCGGCGAGAAGACTTTCCGGCACGAAACCTTTTCGGAGTACAAGGCGCACCGCACGGAGATGCCGGAAGACCTCACGTCGCAGATTCCCTACATCATACGCGTCTGCGAGGTCTACAACATTCCCATACTGAACTCGCCCGGCTTTGAGGCGGACGATGTGATAGGCGCGCTCGCTGTGCAGGCGGCCGAGCGTGGGCTTCAGGCCGTGATTGTCTCGAACGACAAGGACATGTGCCAGCTGGTGCGCGACCCGCACGTCATCTGCATGCGGCAGAACTCGCAGAACGTCAAGCGCAAGGAGCCCGTGCCGCCCATAGAGTGGTGCGACGAGGACTGGGTAGAGGCGAAGTTCGGCGTGCCGCCGTCGCAGATAATAGACCTGCTGGGCCTGATGGGCGATGCGGTCGATAACATTCCGGGCGCGCCCGGCATAGGGGCTAAAGGAGCGGTACAGCTCGTCAAGCAGTTCGGCTCAGTCGAGAACGCGCTGGAGCGCTGGGAGGAGGTCAAGCATAAGACCTACCGCGAATCGCTCCGTAATAATCGAGACCTCATACTGCAATCAAAGGGGCTTGCGACCATCAGGACGGACGTGCCCGTCCAGCTTGACCTGGATAAGCTTCAATGCCGCCCGCCCGACCGCGCCGCGGCCTACCAGCTCTTCCGGGAACTGGAGTTTCAATCTCTGACACGGGAGTTTTCCGATGCCGCGAGCGCTGCCACAGAAGCTGCGGGCGGCCCCCAAATGGTTCGCTATCGAATCATACGCAAGCGCGCGGAGCTTGAGACGCTGGTGCGCGGGCTCTGGGAAGCAGAGCACTGGGGCTTTGCGGTCGCCGACTCTTCGCCTGCGGGCGGCGGCCAGCAGGGAAGCCTGCGCGACGCTGCGCCTCCGCGCGGCCTTGCCATCTCTACCGCTGCGGGCGTCTCGTCTTACATAGACCTTGAGAATTTCGAGGACGGGGCGGAAAGCGCGCTCGGCCCCCTGCGCGATGTGCTGGCCAACGGTCTTCTCACAAAATCTGTCCATGACTTGAAACGCGCGATTGCGCTCCTGGCCACGGTAGAGATTGAGCCTGAGGGCGTAGAGGACGACACGCTTCTGGCGGCGTACCTGCTTGACCCTATTCGCAGCAAGTATGAGTTGGCAGACCTCGCGCGCGAGGCAGTAGGAGCCGAAGAGTTAGAGATGCCCGAAGGCTGGACGGAGAAGCAGTGGGAGGCCGCGCGTGCCGCAGACCTGACGGCGCAGACGGCAAACGTGCTCCACGGCCGCCTGCTGGAACAGGGGCTCGAAGCCATCTACAACGAGATTGAGCTGCCGCTGGCTCCGCTTCTTTATCGCATGGAGCGCGCCGGGCTTCGCGTTGACACGTCCGTTCTCAAAGACCTCTCGGAGTACCTTGGCAAAGAGCTTGAGAAGCTGACGAAGAAAATCTACGAGGTGGCGGGCCGGGAGTTCAAGATTAACTCGCCCAAGCAGGTCGGGGAGATACTGGAGGAGCTAAACATCAGCTCGGGACGCAAGACCTCTACGGGCCGCGTCTCCACCAGCCGCGCCGTGCTGGAAGAGCTGGCGCAGAATTACGAGCTGCCGCGACTCATCATAGAGTACCGCGAGCTGGATAAGCTGAAGACGGTTTACACCGACAGCCTGCCCGGACAGATTGGCCCGGACGGGCGCATTCACGGGCAGTTGAATCAAACGGTGACGGCTACAGGAAGGCTTTCATCCTCCGACCCCAACCTTCAGAACGTGCCGATTCGCACGGAGCTTGGACGACGCATACGCCGCGCCTTCATTCCCGAAGAAGGTTACAAGCTCATCTCGGCGGATTATTCCCAGCTTGAGCTGCGGCTGCTGGCGCACGTCACGCACGACCCTGAGATGGTGGATGCCTTTCAGAAGAATGACGACATACACGCGCGCACGGCGCGGCTGGTTTTCGGGGCAAAGACGCCCGAAGAGCTGAAGGAGGCGCGACGCTTCGCCAAGATAGTCAACTTCGCCATCGCCTACGCCATAGAGCCTTTCGGCCTTTCGCAGCGCGTCGGCATCTCGCGCAAAGAGGCCAAGAAGGTGATCGACGATTACTACGACACCTACAAGGGCGTGCATAGCTTCATGGAGGAGGTGCCGGAAAAAGCGCGCGAGATGGGTTACGTGCGCTCCATCTACGGCCGCATACGCCCCTTGCCCGGCATCAACGACCGCAACGGCAACATACGCGCACGAGCCGAACGCGAAGCCATCAACATGCCGATACAGGGTACTGCAAGCGATATAGTGAAAATCGCCATGCTGCACGTGGACGACGCTTTTAAGCGGGAAGGGCTGCGGGCGCGCATGCTCATGCAGGTGCATGACGAGCTTCTGGTGGAGGCTCCGGATGAAGAGGCCGAACGCACCGCGGAGATCGTCAAGCGAGAGATGGAGAGGGCCGTCGAATTGGATGTCCCCCTTGTCGTAGAAATCGGCATCGCGGATAATTGGATGGATGCCAAGTATTAGTTAAGCTCCCCCTTGCTCGTTCCTTTTTGTCCCTGCCCGCGTGAGGCATTCGGACACTCTCATTAAAATTTAGCGCGCAAGCTCCCGACCCCTGTGCGCGCCGAAAAGGAATTGAGACTACAAATGACAAGACATGAGCCTTACAGAAACCTGCTGCGCAGAACCTCGCTCGCATTTTGT
>DASVVZ010000298.1:0-14622 GCA_036389875.1 Pyrinomonadaceae bacterium | reverse complement strand
AACACTTACCTCTCGCCGGAGCGCACCTTCAGACGAAAGTTCGCCGAGGCCATGCTGGCCTTCACGCTCGAGCGCCGTCTCTCTAAAGAAGACATCTTCGCGCTCTACGCCAACGAGATTTACCTGGGCCAGCGCGGCTCGGTCGGCGTGCGCGGCGTGGAGCAGGCCGCTCGCATCTATTTCGGGAAAGAGCTGAAGGATTTGACGCTGGCCGAAAGCGCGACCGTGGCGGGAATGATTCAAAGCCCCAGCCGCTATTCGCTTGAGCGCCATGCGGACGTGGCCACAGCGCGACGCAACACCGTGCTCGGCACTATGGTGCGAGACGGCGTAATCACGCTGGAAGAAGCGCGCGAGGCCGCACGCGAGCCTCTGAATTTAGCGCCCGTCGAGGAGAGCGGCAATTCTCTTGCTCCCTACTTCGTAGATTACGTCAACCGCACGGTCGAATCTCAGCTCGCGCAGTCTTCCGCTGAAGATGAAAGGGGCTTGCGCGTTTACACCACTATTGACCCGGAGCTGCAACAACTGGCGGAGACGGCGATACGGCGTCAGCTTGAGCGTCTCGATAAAGCTTACAAGGGGAAGGCCACTCCGCAGGCGGCTCTGGTTGCTCTGGACCCTAAGACGGGCGACGTGCTGGCTATGGTCGGAGGGCGCGATTACGCCGCCTCGCAGTTGAATCGCGCGACGGATGCGCGCCGTCAGCCCGGCTCGGTCTTCAAGCCCATTGTGTACACGGCCGCGCTTGAGAGAGGACTTTCACCGCTCTCGCTCTACATGGATGCGCCGCGCGAGTTCTCGTATGACCGTCGCGCAAAGTACCGCCCGGCAAACTACGGCGACCAGTATTCTATGCAGGACGTGACGATGCGCACGGGCTTGATAAAGTCGCTCAACGTTGTGACCGTTGATGTAAGCCTTCGCGCCGGACTAGAGCGCGTGGCGGAGACGGCGCAAAGTTTGGGGCTGCAAAGGCCGGAGCCTTATCCGGCTCTGGCGCTCGGCACGACGGAAGCGACGCCGCTTGAGATGGCCACCGCTTACACCGCTTTCGCAAACGAGGGGCGGCTAGTCTCGCCCCGCGTGATTGCACGCGCCACCGATGCCGAAGGCTCTGACATCATCAACACCACGCCCATGCCCGCGCAGGTCATACAGCCCACGACCGCCTACATGATTACGGACATGCTGACGGACGTGATTGACCACGGAACCGCGCGCGCGGCTCGCGGCGCAGTGCGGGGGGTTGCTTTAGCTGGAAAGACTGGAACGTCGCGCGACGGCTGGTTCGTAGGCTACACGCCGAATCTGGTCTGCGCCGTCTGGATAGGCTTTGACGACAACAAGCAACTGGGCCTGACGGGCGCGGAAGCGGCACTGCCCGCATGGACGGAGTTCGTCAAGGCTGCCGTTGAGCAGAGGCCGGAGCTCGGCGGCGAAAAGTTCGACCGACCTGCGGGCATCACGACCCTGGAAGTAGACCCCGAGACGGGCATGGTCGCCACACCCGCATGCCCGCAGCGCGAGCGCGTAGCCGTCACAGGCACCTTCGTCACGACAGCAGAGTGCTACAAGCACACCCAGATGTTTGAAGTTATAGCCGCTGACGGCGCGGAGAACATTGAGCCGCCCGTCGTCTACGTGGAGGAAGTGCCGCGCAGCAGTAGTAGTAGCAATAGCAGCGCCGGGCGCGAGGCCGCCGCAGGGGCGCGAACCTTTCAGCCGTCTCGCCCGCCGACAATGATGAGCGAGAAGGAATACGGCGACACCAGGGTGGAGAGCGTGCGCGGTCGCCAGACGCTCGTCAACGAGATGCGCACCAAGCCTTAAATTGAGATTCTAATCGCCTGCCCGCTCAAGAATCACCTGGGCTATGGCGTGCTCGGTCGTGTGTGAGATTGAGAGATGCACGGCCGTTGCGCCGGACTGTTCATACAGCTGGCGCACCAGGCCGTGAAATTCAAGCACGGGCGCGCCCGATTCCATTGAAGAGATTTCCACATCCTGCCAGGCCACTCCGCCGGACCATCCTGTGCCGAGCGCCTTCAGCGCCGCTTCTTTGGCGGCGAAACGTGCGGCATAATGTTGTGCGGCGACCGCTCCGCGCGAGTCGCAATAATCACGCTCTTTTTGTGTAAAGACGCGCTCGCAAAAGCGCGGCGTGCGCTGTAGGACTTCGCGCACGCGACGGACTTCTATAATGTCTATGCCTATGGAAATAATCACGGAAACTGCTGAGCTTGAGCGCGCAGGCTTCACCTGGCGCGAGCGCGATTCTGTGCGCGCCCTCTCCTGCCTTGCGCTTGAGCGCGACGGCTTTACAAACGGATTTTCAACACGCCTGGGCGGCACCAGCCCCATGCCGCAGGACGCTCTCAACCTGGCAGGCTTTAACGAAGACGCAGCCGAGAATATACACGAGAATCGCCGCCGCTTTCTACGCCTCTTCGACGGCGACTGGGTTCTCACGGCCGTCTGGCAGATGCACTCTGCGGACGTGCGAACGGTGCGTGATAGGGAAGACGCGCGCTCGGACGAAGAGCGTTGCGACGCGCTCACGACCGCAGCGCCCGGCGTTCTTCTGGCGGTCAAAAGCGCGGACTGCGTGCCCGTCATCCTGGGCGACAGTAGAACGGGCGCGTCTGCGGCCGCTCACGCGGGCTGGCGCGGAACCGTCGCGCGCATAGTCGAGCGCACGCTGGAGCGCATGAGCGCGGAATACGGGACGCGTGCCGAAGACGTGCGGGCGGCGATTGGCCCCGCGGCGGGCGCTTGCTGCTACGAGGTAGGCGCGGAAGTCATAGATGCGTTTCGCTCGAATTTCGAAGACGCGGACTCTCTGTTTCAGCCCAGGCGAGAGGGCCACGCCCTGATTGACCTTCAAAGAGCAAACCGCAACCAGCTTATCCAATCCGGCGTGCGCGAAGAGCAGATTCACACAGCGCCCTTCTGCACAATGTGCCGCACAGACCTCTTCTTCTCCTACCGTCGCGAAAAGAGCATACACGGGCGCGTCGGCCGCCTCATGTCTGTCATAGGAAGACAGGTATGAAAACAAGGGATGAAGGATGAAAGCTGGGGACAAATCCCTCTAACTTTTATCCCTGATTCACGCTTTACTTATCCTCTTCTGCCGCCGAAGATGTTGCCGTTGATGCGCTTGATGGGGTCGTTTGCGCCGACTACTGCAATGGGCATGCTGATTTCACGGTTCTGGGGCGGGAAGCAGACCTCGTTGGTGCAGCTTTGGTAGCGTAGCCGCACGCGCAGCTGCGTCACTCCCTGATCGAAGCCCGAAGGGATGGTGATGTTAAAGCGCATGACTACGCGCCCCTCGTAGACGGCCAGCCGCTCCTCGGAAAAGCTGAAGCTTTTCACGCTCGCGCGCGGGTACGTCACGGGGCTGACGCGGATGCCACCGCCTGCATCGACTTTGAGCGTGGTCGGCACTGCGTACTTGCCGAGCGGCTTGTTGCCGTTGACGTGGAAGTCTCGCGGAATCTCCATCACTACGGCAGCCTGAACCGTGCGGCCGCGCTGCGCCTTGTCCGTGGCGAAGAAGCCGTTGACGCCTATGTTCGGCTGAAGCGCCGCCGCCGCAAGCGGCGTAACGTCCGCGTGCGCCACAGGCCCCCGGCTCGAGTCGGCGTAAAAGTTTACAGGGAAGATAAAGAGTGCAAGGGCCAGCACCGCAAGCAAAGCAGACCGCAGGTGATTCGTTCTTCTCATCTCAAGCTTCAATCCATGTCTTTTCTTGAATTTAATGATAGCCAGCGATTTTACATTCACACATCTGTAAATCCCAAACGCTTCCCGGTGGCCGAATCAGTGATGCAGGCAGGCTAGCTCGCGGTTGGCCGTCAGGCGATTTTGTGAAGCAGCGAGCGCCCGCCGTCATCGGACTGGCGCGCGGCCAACTGGCCGCAGGCAGCGTATATGTCGCGCCCTCTCGGCCTTCGCACAAAGGCGTTCACGCCCTTCGATGCCAGAATCTCCTGAAAGCCTTCGACCCTTTCCCATGGAGACGGGCGATAGGGCAGAGGCTCTGCGGCGTTGTGCGGGATAAGGTTTACCTTGACGCGCTGTAGATGGTGGCGGTTCAAAAGATTGGCCAGTTGCCTCGCCTGCTCGTCAGAATCGTTGACGCCGTCCAGCATCACGTACTCGAAGGTGAAGCGCTCGGTGGGCTTCAAGGATTTCTCAAACTCCCTGCAGGCCGAAAGCAGCTTCTCCAGAGGCCACTTCTTATTGATGGGCATCAACTGATTGCGCAATTCGTCCGTGGGCGCGGCCAGAGAGATTGCCAGGTGCGGGCGGTCAGGGATGGTCGCAAGCTCCAGTATGCGCGGGACTATCCCAGCGGTGGAGACCGTCACGCGGCGCGGCACTATGTGAAGCCCCTTCGGGTCGGCCATGATGCGCAGCGCTTTCATCAGAGGCTCGAAGGCCAGAAAAGGCTCGCCCGCTCCCATCGCCACCAGATTCGTTCCGCGCGGAAGCCGTTCGCCAACGCCGTAAGCATCGTTGAGCGCGACGATTATCTGCTCCACCATCTCGCCCGCCGTGAGCGTGCGAAGCAGCCCCAGCCTGGCCGTCAAACAGAAATCGCACTGAAGCGGGCAGCCCGACTGCGACGAAAAGCAGATGGTGTCGCGCCGCTCTTCCGGGATAAAGACAGTCTCTACGGGAAGGTTGTCATGCGTCTTCATAAGGTAGCGACGCGTGCCGTCTTCCGATATGTAGCGAGATTCCACCTTTAGGGTCGTAGTGCTTGCGCGCTCCTTCAGCTTCTCGCGGAAGCTCATGGGCAGGTCGGTCATCTCGTCCCAGGAGCGCAGACGCCGCGCGTGAAGCGCAGCGAAAATCTGACGCCCGCGAAACGGCGGCTCGCCCTGCTCTTCAACCCACTGCGACAGCTCCGCCTGAGTCAGCCCTGTTAAATCTATCTTCTCTTCCATTACAGACCCATTTTACCACCCGCAACGCATATACTGTAGCCGGTAGGGGACGGGTGAAGAGAGAGAGCAAAAGGGAGTTTGAAAGCGCGTCTAAACGTCCGGCTCCGAAGCAGAGGTGAAAGCTGCAAGGCATGAAAGCCCGGCTTCTCAGAGCTTCGGAATTTGACTTACCGGAACTTTTCATAAGGGCGCGCGTCTAACCTTTAAGGGCAACCAGAACGAGAATGATAAATACCGACGGGCTCACAAAATATTATGACACCAGCCCCGCCGTGCGGGACATCTCCCTGTTTGTGCCTGCGGGCGAGATTTGCGGGCTGATAGGGCCGAACGGCGCGGGCAAGACCACTCTGCTGAAGATGCTGGCCGGGCTGCTGAGGCCGACCAGCGGCAAGATTGAGATAGGCGGCATAGAGGTCGGGGCCGAGCCGAAGCAGCTTCACGAGATTGTAGGCTACGTGCCGGACACCTTCGGCCTCTACGACGAGCTGAGCGTATGCCACTTCATGCAGTACTTCGCAAAGGCGCACAGAGTCCCGAAAGAGCAGATTGACCGGCGCATAAACGGCGTGCTTGAGCTGACGAATCTGACTTCAAAATATGACGAGCCGGTGGGGGCGCTCTCGCGCGGCATGCGTCAGCGACTGGTGATTGCCAAGACGCTTCTGCACGCGCCGAAGGTGCTTCTGCTGGACGAACCGGCTGCGGGCCTGGATCCGGTGGCGCGCATGGACCTGTGCGAGCTGATAAAGGAGCTGGGCCGTCTGGGGACTACGCTCATCGTAAGCTCGCACATTCTGACGGAGCTGGCGGACTTCTGCACCTCTGTCGTTATCATGGAGCAGGGGCACGTGATCCGCTCCGGCCGCATAGAAGAGCTGGTCGAGAATCTCTCGAACGGCCTGCCCGTGCGTATAGAGATGACGGATGCGGAAGCAGCCTCGGCGCTCGCGGAAGAATTGCTCGGCAGAGAGGATTTGCGCGACGTAGTGGCAAGCGGCTCCACGGTTGACTGCGCTTTTCGCGGCGACAGGCGCTCGCTCGCAACTCTTCACAAAGAGATCGTTCTCAAGCATGATGGCGTTGTCTCCTTCTACGAGCGGCGGCTGACCATAGAAGACGTGTTCATGGCCGTCGGCAGCCACGCGGTTTCCTGAAAAGCATTCAACGGAGGGTTTATGGCTTCGAGCTTTAATCTAAAGGGCAATCCCGAGCTGGAGCGGGTACTGAGAACCGGTCTTCCCGCACGCCGCCTGCTCTTTATAGGCGGCTTTGCGCTCTGCGCCGTGCTGGTCGTGGCGGGACTATCCTGGAACAGCTACGCGGGCAAAGAGTATTACTCGACGTTCCAGCAAGTCACGAAAGCCGGGCGGGACGCGTACTGGGGGATGACGGTGCTGCTCTTCGGGCTGCTCTTTGTGCTGGCCCCGGCCATGACGGCGCTCTCCTTCATACAGGAGAAGCTGCGCGGCACGGCCATCTTTCAGCAGATGATTTTGCTGAAGCCCCTGGATGTGGCCGTCGGAAAATTCTTCGGAAGCGGCGCGGCCAGCTACTTCGCGGCCCTGGTGATTCTGCCGAACGCCATGCTGGCGGCGCTCATAGCCGACCAGGAGATTGAAGAGGTCGTCTGCCTCTACCTGTTTCTAATCGTCGGCGGCTTGAGCTTTCAGGCCGTGGGGCTCTTCATCTCGGCTGCCATCTCGGGCCCTGCCGAGAAGGGCCTGCGCGGCGGCCTGCTGCTAGGGCCCGCCGTGGGCGTCATGGGCGCGGTCACGGCCCTCTTCTGGTATCGCTACTTCACGAATTACAAGGGACAGCAGTATTACTTCTGGCGCTTTTACGGAATGAGGGTCGAGGGCTACGTTGTCATCCTTGGGCTACTGGCGTTCGTAGGTCTCTGGGCGTTCGCGGGCGCTGTCAGGAGAATCAAGGCCAGCCAGCTAGTGCCGCTCAAGGCATGGCCCGTCTGGCTCTTCTTCGCCACGGCTGAAGCCATGCTGGTAGGCATTCTGTGGGGCTGGCAACCTTCCGGCAGTTACGATCTGCATGCTTACGGCACAGCGCCGATTATGCACCTGATCTTCTACATGCTGGTCAACGGGGGTGCGCTGCTCGTGCTGGCCGGAAGCATAGCCTTGAGCCGCAACCGGTTGGGCGAATGGTGGAGCGCCGGAAGCGACCCGCTGGGCGTCTTTCACCGCGAGGAGATTAGAAGCAGCTTCAAGACCTTTCTGATTGCGCTCGGTGTGGCGCTCGCCGGGCTCGTAACGCTCTGGACGAGCTATCACATGGACGTGGCGGAGTTTCCCGAAAACATCTCTCTCTATCAGCTTGTGCCGATCGCTGCGGGCTTCGCGCTGTCAATCGCGGGCGCGCTCTGTTTTATTCAATACTGCGCCATGCAGCGCTTTCGTGCTCGCGCGTGGGCGGGCGTCGGCCTTGTCGTGGCCTTCTATTTCGTGATGGGCGTGGCGGGCCTGATGTTTGAGAACAGGAACAACACGGCCTTTCTGTCCAACCCGGTCTTCTTCGCCCACGAGCTTGTCCGTAGAGACAATTACATGGGAAGAGTCTCGGTCAGGTATAACCCGTACGACGAAAGACAGATCGACTTCTACGCCACTGCGAACGAGATGAAGGGCCCCGACGGCAAGGGCCTCATCATTCATGCCCTCCTCACAGAAGGGCTGCTGGCCCTGGGCTGCTTCGGCCTGGCCTACCAGAAGTGGCGAAAGATAGAAGAAGAGATGCTCAGAGGTGAAGCCAGAGTGCAGCGTGATGAATGAAAAGACTACTCAACTTGAATAGTCTTTACCTCAGCAAGGCTGCGCCTGTGCGTGCGTCCGGACTACCTTTGCGCCTGCTCCATCAGTTTCAGGAAGCGACGAAAGTGGTGCTCGGCGTCGTGCGGGCCGGGGGCGGCCTCAGGGTGGTACTGGACCGAGAAGACGGGAAGGGTTTTGTGTCGCATCCCTTCCACGCAGTTGTCATTCAGATTTACGTGTGTGACTTCCACGTCCGGCGGCAGGCTGTCTGCCTGAACGGCAAAGCCGTGATTGTGTGAGGTAATCTCGACCGTCCCTTTGAGCAAATCCTTGACGGGCTGGTTGCCGCCGCGATGGCCGAAGAGGAGCTTATAAGTCGAGCCGCCGAAGGCACGGCCCAGAAGCTGATGCCCGAAACAGATTCCAAAGGTAGGCACGCCCGATTGGAGAATCCCTCGCACCTCTTCCACCACTCGCGTCATGGAGGCGGGGTCCCCAGGCCCGTTCGAGAGAAAGATTCCGTCGGGCCGCATCGCTATCACATCTGCGGCGGGAGTATCGGCGGGCACGACCGTCACGCGGCAGCCCATTGCGGCAAGCTCCCGCAGGCTATTGGTCTTCACTCCGAAGTCGTAGCAGACCACATGAAAGCGCGCCTCGCCTTCCGCTTCGAATGTGTAGGGCTTTGCGCACGTGACCATGCTCGCCAGTTCCCTGTTCTCCATGGGCATGCTGCGTCGGGCCTTTTCTACAACGCTCTCCTCGTCTGTGTCTATGGTTGAAAGGCAGGCGAGCATGGCTCCCTTGTCGCGTATGTGACGCACCAGGGCGCGCGTGTCTATGTGCTCTATGGCGGGAATCTTCCAGCGCTTCAGGTAGGAATCGAGCGTCTCTTCCGAGCGCCAGTTGGAGGCCATGCGGCTGGCCTCGCGTACCACGAAGCCTTCCACCCAGGGACGCGCGGACTCCGAGTCGTAGTGATTGACGCCGTAGTTGCCTATCAGCGGGTAGGTCATGCAGACAATCTGCCCCGCGTACGAAGGGTCTGTCAGCACCTCCTGATAGCCGGACATCGAAGTATTAAAGACCATTTCGCCCGTGGCTTCGCCGTCGGCGCCCCAGGCGCGCCCGCGAAAAACCCTCCCGTCCTCAAGAGCCAGAAGAGCCTGCTTTATTCCGCTAATGTTCATTAATTCGTCGCCTGAAGATTTTCACTCGTCTGTAGCTGCTTTAAGAATTGCTGAGCCTCGTTGAGCCAGCGTTTTTCAGTCCGGTACTTGTAGGCCGGTGCGGTCTTGACGGCCTCTATGCAAGCCTGCATGGCGCTTGCGGCCTCGCGCCTGCGGCCCAGTCCCGCGAAGGCTCGCCCCATCAGGTAGAGTCCTTCCGGGTCTGACTGCCTTTGCGTCAGAAAGCGAGAGAGAGCTTCGCGCGCATCGTCGAACTGTCCTGCGGCCAGATAGGTCGCGCCTATCTCTCGCCAGATTTCATACTGCGCGTGCGCCTCGTCGCGCGTGACCACTTCCTGAAAATCCTTTATCGCGTCGGCCAGCCGCCCTTCGCCCCGCGCAATCCGCCCCAGTTGAAAATGAGCATCCACTTCATCCGCGTCTATCTCAACGGCGCGCTCGAAGCGCGTGCGTGCTTCCCCGAGCTGGTTGCGCTGCTGGTGTATCAGGCCCAGGTTGTAATGGGCCGAAGCATCTGCGGGATTAAGTGTCGCCGTCTCAAGATTCTTTTTGAAGGAGGCGCGTGCAGAGGCCGCGCGCGTCAACTCGCCGACGTAGCCGCGCCCCAGCATAAAGAGCAGCAGGAGCAGAAAGGGCGAAGCCAGCAGCGAGCCAAAGAGGGGCAGGAAAAACATCGCCGCGAAGTAGGTGGCGACGGCGCTCAGGGCCATGACGGCAACGGAGCGCAGCACGGAGACGCGAAACACTTCGCGCACTGCGAAAAGAGAGCCGAGCCCGAACAGGGGCAGCACTATCATAGTGTATAGAGTCGCGGCGTGCGTGCGCGGGTTTAGCTGTTCGGCGGCGCTCTCCGGTGAAACCTCCGCGCCGTTCTGCTGAAGCCATTCCAGAAAATTTCGCGTCATCCCTATGGCATCACGAACGTACGAATCCTGGTAGCCGCTCGCGCTGGCTAAAAAGGCCAGGGGCAGCGCTATGATATTAGCGGCGGCCCAGGCATAGAAGACGGTAGAGGCCAGGCTGGCGTATTCCTGCTGCAAGACCAGACGGAAGCTTCCACGCCGCTCAAAAAGATTGGCTACGAGCAATGTTACGGGAACAAAGATGATGGCTATGAAGAGCAGCGATTGAATGAGCGTCGTTAAAACGAGTCGCGGGTAGACGAGCCCGTTCAGGTAGAACCTCTGTGTGAAGATGAGGTAAAGAGCCTGGGCTGCGAGCGCCAGGAGAAGCGCCGGCCCGAGCGGCGCGCGGTCTCGCACTTCGCTCATGGCTCGCACGGGCGCGTAGAACATCATCAAAAAAAGGCGCAGCCAATCAACCATGCTTGCTCTCTTAATCTGAGGAGCGTGAGCTGCTCTTAAAATTCCCCGGGGCTCACGGCTCAGACCTTTACTGCTCGTTCGTATCCTCTGCACCTTCGGGGAGCTCGCCCTCACGTCTGGCGCTCGGCGGTATGTTCCTGTAGCTCTCTTCGTGGGAGATGACGCTGGCGTCCGCGAGCGGCCAGTAACGGAAGAGCGCCTTGCCGTAGATATATTTTTCCGGCACGAGCCCCCAGTAGCGGGAATCACTGGAGTTGTCGCGATTATCGCCCATCACGAAATAGTAATGGTCTTTGACCAGCACGGGCTGCAAAGACATGTGCGCTGTGTTCAGGTGCGGGTCCAGGTAAGACTCGTCCAGCTCAACTCCGTTTATGTGCACGCGCCCTTCGCGCACTTCTACCGTTTCGCCCGGCAGACCGACTATGCGCTTGATGTAGTTCTTCGACGGGTCGTTCGGATACCAGAAGACGACTATGTCGCCGCGCTGCAATTTGGGAACGCCGTAGTAAATGAGCTTGTTGACGAAGATGCGGTCGCCGTCGTGCAGGCGCGTCAGCATGGAGGTGCCTTCGACCTTAACGGGCTGAATAACGAAGACCACCATCAGCGTGGCGAACATCAGCGCGAAGATCAGATCGCGCACGAGCAGCCGCGCTTCAGACCAGAAGCTCTGCCGGCTCTCCAGGTGCGGCTTCTGAATCTCTATATCCTTGTCGTCATCGGCGCTGAGCTTGCCGAACATGGGCGCGCGTCGATTTTTGAATCCGAACATATCTATTCTCTATCCATGAAAGCGGCCGGGTTGTTCGAGCCGAATGCCACCAGAATTTGAACATTTGAGGTTAGCGGGCGCAAGCCAGCTTTGTCAACGAAAGCCGAAGGCCGGTAAGCACCGTATTTGAACTTAATGAAACATTGACATCTCAGCCATACAGGGTTTATTTCTAAGTAACCTCATCTCTCATTTTGAAGAAAGGTATAAACCCATGTCAGATGGGGCCCCAACAAACCCCATGCTTGAAACTATCCTCAAAGAGATGCGCGCCGGATTCGATTCCATGAATGAGCGTTTTACCAATATGGAAACGCGACTTTCCGGCATGGAAGAGCGGCTTTCCGGTGTGGAGACGCGAGTGTCTTCTGTTGAAAGGCGGTTGCACACAATAGAAACCCAGCTCTTCAACATAGATATTCGTTTAGACCAGATAGATGGTATAGCCAGCAAAGCGCACTCGGAAGTTATGTTCCTCAGAGTTGACTTTAAAGAGTTCCGCGCCCGATACAATGAGCCCGCCAGGGCGGCTGAATAATTCGGCTTTCTCCTTTCCCTTGACAGCTTTAGCTTGCGGTCTCTATCATCGCAGGCAGTACCGTCAACGCTGCCCCTTCCGCAAGATTTAAATGGCTCCGAGCTGACTACAGGGGATTTGGAGGCCCGCAAAAAGTGATTAAACTCGACATAGTCAACCGTGTGGCAGACCGCACGGGCGTACCCAAGATGAAGGCCGAACAGGCCGTGGATGCTCTCTTTAATTCGATGAAGGAGGCGCTGACCCGCGGCGAAAGGATTGAGCTGCGCGGCTTCGGGGTCTTCGTCGTCAAGCCCAGAAAGCGCGGCGTAGGCCGTAACCCTCGCACGGGCGAAGAGGTGGCCATCCCTTCCGGCAAGACCATTCGCTTCAAGCCCGGCAAGGAGCTACAGGCGCACGGCTTCGGCGACGAGGACGAGCACGACCATGACAATAGCGATGGCTCGTCGTCGGGCGAGGGCGCAAGCGAGTTCTGAATTTCAGAGGCCGCGCGAGCACTCTTTCACACATCTAAGACCAGAAGGGCGACCGCAAAGACGGATAGTCTTTTCCGAAAATGCGCGGTCGCCGTTTTCATCTAACAAGAGGTCGAGTTTTAGAAGTGTCCGAATCAGTAGAGGCTATACCACCATTTCTGGATGCGCCTGCGGCAAGCCGCGTGCGTGCGGCCCGTCCCACGGCGCGCGAGTGGCGGCGGCACGCTGCGCTTCTGTTGCTGACGATTCTCTCCACCACGCTGGCGGGCGTCATGCTGGCCATCACGGAACTCCCGGAGCCGCAGATGCAGCAGCCGGCGCACTTCTTCGAGTACCTGTTTTACATCCCTCTTTATTATTTGTTGGCGACCGGCCAGATAATCACGCAGGGCCTGACGCACCCGGACTTGCTAGTCAAGGGGCTGGCCTTCTCCGCGTCGCTGCTAACGATTCTGACGGCGCACGAGGCTGGCCATTACATAGCCTGTCGCCGCTACGGCGTAGAGGCAACGCTGCCGTTTTTCATCCCCGCGCCGCCGCTCTTTCTGGCGGGAACCTTTGGCGCTTTCATCAAGATTAAATCGCCCATCCCTTCGCGCCGCGCTCTCTTCGACATAGGAGTCGCGGGGCCGCTCGCGGGATTTGTCGTCGCAGTGCCGGTGGCCATCATAGGAGTCCTGCTGTCGCATCCCGGCCCGGCTCCTACGGAGGGAGCTATAATCTTCAACGACCCGCTACTGTTTCGACTGATAGCGCGGGTCGCGGGCGTTCCTCTGGATGTGAGCAGCGAAGGCAATCCATTTTACTACGCCTCTTGGATAGGGCTTCTGGTGACGAGCCTGAACCTTATGCCTGTGGGGCAATTGGACGGCGGGCACGCCACCTTCTCCCTGTTCGGCGCGCGCGCTCACAGGCTGGTAGGGACGATTGCTTTCTTCGCTATGTCAACGCTGGCGGTGCTCGGCTGGATGTGGCACAGCGCGCCGAGCGGTTTTCTTTACGCGGTGCTGCTGGCGGTCATGCTGCGCATGCGCCACCCGCAGGCAGGAAACGAGCGCGCGCCATTGGGAAGCGCCCGCCTGGCCGTTGCCGTCTGCACGCTGCTCGTCTTCATACTATCTTTCTGGCCCTTCCCCATCACGATTATCGGATAGAATCCGGAATTTTGCCGGGTCAATAGAGCAAGACCGCCGGGGACAAGCTTTGTGTCCCCCGGCGGTCTTGGCGTTTATAGATGATTCTGTTTAGCTGCGGCGATTAACGAGACGATTGCCAGGCTTCGGAAGAGACCGCAGGCTGCGCGTCCGTTTCCTTGCTCATGTCCTCGCCGAGCCTTTCAAGGCCGTAAGTCTTATCAACCTCGTATGACTTCACAATCGTACCGTCCTGGCGATAGACGGTGTAGACCGTCATTCTGCTTTTATTATCGCGCAGCGACGTGAGGAGAACGCAGCTCCTGCGCGATTGCTGCCTGTGCGAAAAAGGGTTGACGCGCCTGAACAGCATGGCTGCGGATACGCCTATGACGAAAGTTAAAATGGCTACGGCGAGAAAGGATGCGTAACGTCTCAGATTCATAATCCATCTCCTTCTTCCCTGAGAGATGCCTGCATTAACCTTTTGGTTGACCGCCCCGGTCATTTAATTCGCCCGAAGCCCGAAAGAAATCGCTCGGGCGGTTGAGGGACAAAAGGCTTCTTATGTTAGCTGCTTTCGGAGACGGTGTTCTTACCGCCCATTTATTTCCCTGATTTCTAATCAGGACACCGATAACCTTCAGCCCTGACGTACAAAGCTGAGTTCGCTCAACCGAATACTAAAGTGACTTCCTCATGGCGGCGTAGAGCTAACTCGTAAGCAGTCTATCAAATTCTTTCCTCACAATTGCATAGCACTCGCAGGAAAGCTTTTCCAGCCCCTCCCGGTCAAGGATGCGAATAAACCCTCTCTGGTAATCAATCAGTCCATAATCTTTCAGCTTGGCTGCGGTCATGCTGACGGCCGCGCGCCTGCCCCCCGAGCATCATAGATATGAACTAGTGCGTCAGTTGTAAAACCTCCGACTTCGTGCGGTCCTGGCACATCAGAAGCCAGCGCGCCAGCCCTCCTTCTATAGGGTGCAGGCGATTGCAGGCGGCGCTCTGTGCTGCCTGAACGAAAAACGCCTGCGCGTAGTGAAAGAGCAGGTCGCGTAAGTGTTCGCATTCTTCGACTGCCCGGTTGAACGATTCGGCACGCATCCTGTACGCCCCGTCCTGAGGGAAAACCTGGTTCGCTATGGATACGGCGTGCTCTTAGCATTAGACGAAGGCGACGCCATGAGCAGGGTCGGCGACGGACAGGTAAATGCGGACTTAGTTTTAATCAATCTGGTTGGCAAATCTGTCGAGGATACGCTGGAAATAGGAAAGCGCATTCATAAACATGCGAAATTCGACGGCATGACGCCGCTCGTCGTGATGGCCGAGAAGTACGGTAAGGATGTAGAGGGAACTAATGTCAATGTCGGCGGCAATGACTGGATTTTCTATCTCGGCGAACACCTAGACCAGTTACGGAATCTTCTACGGCGTCTGACAGCCGTATGAA
>DASVVZ010000297.1:0-8431 GCA_036389875.1 Pyrinomonadaceae bacterium | reverse complement strand
ACCAGGCCAGGTATATTGCCGAAAGCCTGGGGATGGAGTACCGCATTGGCGAGAACCGCAGGCTCCACGGTGGGGCTTACGGGAACGTAACGTTAAGCTGCCTGCCTGTAGTGAAAGCCGAGAACTTCGACATCACGTGGCGGGGGCGGGAGCGGCGCGGCTGCCTGCGCGCCGACGTTCAACTCAAAGAGGGGGGCGCGCTCCACGTCTTCAACATACATCTGGGCACGGCCTTCATAGAGCGCCGCTTTCAGGGACGGCGGCTGGTGAGCGACGAGATACTGAATCACAGAGAGCTTAAGGGGCCGCGCGTGATTGTCGGAGATTTCAACGAATGGACGCACGGGCTGGCCTCCAGGCTTCTGTCCACGCACTTCAAGAGCGCGGACGTTCGCTACCACCTGCGTAACGCGCGAACCTATCCGGGCATACTGCCGCTGGTTCATCTAGACCACGTCTATTACGATGACTCGCTCGAATTAAAGCGGCTCACGCTACACAGAAGCCGCACCGCATTGATAGCCTCAGACCATCTTCCGCTCGTGGCGGATTTCACCCTTCGTCACGTTTGAGTAATAAAGAAGATCTACTGGCCTTGAGCTAAGGCGCAGGGGCGGGCTCTTTTGGTTGCGGAGCGGCGGAGCCTTCGCGCAGGAAGTGGCGCGCAGCCTCGTTTGTGACGATGCAGACGCCGTGCGCGCCTTCATCCGAAAGACTGCGCAATAAGGCGTGGGCTTCATCAAAGGTCAGGTCTGTGGCTTCGCTGCCGTGCTCGCTGATGACGGCCCAGCGCCGCTCCATGAGTTCGCTCATAGCTTTCACAAATCTTCCCGAAAACTTATCTGATTAGGGAGAGTTTAATTGATGAGCGGCGCGAAAGCCAGATGAGAGGGCCGGGCTTCAAAGCTCGCGCGAGAACGCCTCAGGAGGACATCATCAGCGGCAGCGCCGCCCAAACGACTCTCCTCAAAGAATGGCTCCCGGACTGTTTGATTCTCATCAAGCGAGCCTGCCAGCGGGCAGAATGGAAGTCTTAGTAGACTCGCGCCTGTCGAATAATTAAACCTGAGTTTGACTTTACTTCGGGTGGTAAGGCCGGGAAGAATTATCAGGGGAGCGCGGGGAAAATGCCGCGGCTGGACTTTTTTTGTGCAGCCGGGAGAATGACGGCTAAGCAACTATGAAAGCGGCTTAATCAATCATTTATTCGAATCCATGTGCGAGCTTTCGCGCGCGGGTGCTGCCGGGAGCGGCCCCGATTGAGAAAGGATGGAGCGCGCCTGAGGCGACTTTTGCTCGGCCCTGGAGCCTTCCCTGTGCAGCCTGTATGAGCGTATCAGTAGAGCAGCAGCAGTCCACGCGCCTATCACAGCCAGAGGAACCGTGACCACGCGCGGCCACATGACTGCCACGATAGACAGCGCAAGAAGCAGAACGCTCGCCACTACCATGACCCTGGCTTCAGCCGAGCCAAGGATGCGGCGGTTGGTGATGACGGCGCTGACGGCGCTGCCCAGTCCCAATGCCCCTATGGCTGCGCGGCCAGCGCTCCCAAGCTTGTACCTTCTGCTCTGGCGGCGCCGCAGGTGCGGCTCGGGGTGATTCGTCGCGCGCACGCGCTTTTTCTCGCTCAGCACTATCTCCGTCGAATGATTCAGGTCTTCGAGGAACATCGCTTCCATCTCCTGAGCGAAGCGCTCGTCCTCGATCGCCACGTCCAGCTCCCAGTTTCCCATCCAGCTCGCAAGGTTTAGATTCGTCGAGCCAACCCTGGCCCAGTGGCTGTCGGCCACAGCCGTCTTGGCGTGAAGCATGGAGCCGTTCCATTCAAAGACGCGCACGCCCGCTTCGAGCAAAGGCCGATAGCCCGTGCGCGAAAGCGCGCTTATGAGCGGAACATCGGTGGAGCCCGGCACGAGCAGCCGCACGTCGCAGCCGTCGCGCGCTGCCGATGCTAGAGATTGAATGTAGGTGGTTGTGCCTACGAAGTAGGCATCCGTCAGCCAGAGCGTGCGGCGGGCCAGCGCCGCCACCAGATAATCCAGCCGGTAAAGCCCCGCCGTGTTCGGCATTCCGGCTATGACGCGCATCAGCGTTTCGCCCGCGGCCGGAACAGAATCGCGCTTTACCAGCTCGTCTTTCGGCAAGGGCTCTCCGCACGCGTCCCAGCTCTGCGCGAAAGCCATCTCTATATCAGCGACAGCGGGCCCGAGCACCTCCACGCCTGTGTCTCGCCAGGGCTCTATGTTGCGCTCAGGATAACCAACCCAGCGCTTGCCCACGCACAGGCCCGTGACGTAGCCCACACGCCCGTCCAGCGTGAGCATCTTCCTGTGGTCGCGGCTGAGCCAGCCGAAGGGACTGTCAAAGCGCGGGGGATTGAAGCAGCGCACCTCTACCCCTGCGTCCGTCATGCACCGCCAGAGCCTGCTTGAAGCCGCGCCCAGAGCGCCTAGCCAGTCGTAAATCACGCGCACGCGCAGGCCCTCGCGCGCCTTCGCTGCAAGAGCTTCAGCGAACTCATGCCCCGTCTCGTCCTCGTGGATGATGTAGCACTCGAAGTGTATCTGCTTTTCGGCGCGCCTGATGGCTTCGAGCCAGGCCGGGTAATTCTCCTGCGCGTCCTTGAGCAGCCGGACGCTATTGCCTGTGAGAAGCGGCGCGCCCGCAGCCCTGGAAAATGCCTGGTCGGCCAGCACCCTTACGGGCGAGATGGCTTCACGTTCCGCTTTATACTGGATTCCCCTCATAAAATAGTCGGCGGGCGGTAACAACTCCTTCCGGGCTTTTCGTCAATTCTCAAGCGAGGGGCACAGGGCTTAAAGATAGCACACAAAGAGCGCGCTAATACTTTACGAAGAAATCACAAGTGCGTTGATAAGCTTTACTGCTAACAACCGCTCACCCTTAACCAGTCCGAGGGGAAAATTAAGGTCTTGTATGGTTTCGCATCACAAAGTAAGTCGTGGGAGCAAGACTGCAAAAATCATTCCGAATTGAGGATAAGGACGGAATCTTAGAATTGTGGCCGGGGCTGTTTGGTTATTGTGCTAATCACTATAATCCTGTCGTAGCTTACTTACACTTAAAGGTTGAGTTTATCCATTTTCTCCTTCTCGTATACGCTGTCTTCACCGGGATAGCGAAGAAGTTTTTCATACTTACCTGTCTCTTTAGCCAGCGCCCAAATTAAGCTTTCACCCGCAGGAACAGTATTCGGTGAGGACAGGAAAACAGGGTCGCCGAAAGCTTCTTCGGCGTTAATAAGCTTCCAACCCTTTTTCTTAAACATGCCCAACAAGTCACCCAGAAAGAGGCCGTTCAGTACATTATGGTGAAGCAGCAGTGTGTGTTTGACGCTTCTGCCCAGAAGCCTTCTCGATAGGTCATCGTAATAAAGACTCCTTTCCCGGATATGATTCAGATAGTAGTTCCTGTAAGGCTCTATGTCGGCGTCCGCGCTCCTTTTTAACCTGGCGCGCAAGCGGTCGTCCACGTACCAGTCGGAAGCATCAATGGTCACGTGCCCGTTGCGGTAACCATTAGTTTTAAGAAACTGCCGCATCCTATCTCTCTTCTCAACCGTATCCCCCTCTTTAAGAAATGGGAAGCGGAAGAATTTTTTGAACTGAGGCTGTTTATTGATGACGGCCTCATTCCGTAATATGTCCTGCGAGAATTGTTCAAAGCTTACCCTTGGATAGTACTGGTGAGAATAGGAGTGATTGCCTATAAGATGCCCCTCTTTATTCCAGGCGCTCAGCAGCTCCTGCCCCTTCTCGTTATCAACGAACTTACCGCAAACAAAGATTGCGGCTTTGACCGAGTGGGATTTTAATGAATCTAAAAGAGAACGATTGCGCGCCTCGGCGGACATCTGCGGAACATCAAACCAGTTAAAATCATCTATTGTGATAGCAACCTGCGGAGCCTCACCGGACGGGCAAGCGATCGCTTTGTTAAGGGCCAGACCCATGGCTCCCAGAGCAAGCGTTGAAACAAATCTTCTTCTATTCATAAAACCGTCTTCTCACATCCGTAATCGCTGTCGAGTGATTTCGAGCATACTACGAATTATTTCGTAGCGTCAACGAAAAGCTTCGTATGGCCAATAACCAGCCATATAACGGCGTTTGCTTTAACTTATTTTAGCTTGACCAGCTTGTTGAACCGGTTTAATCTTATTCTGGCTGCCACGAACCGGCGTGCAGGCCGCACTCACAGCCTTCTGCCCGGCTTCCAGCAAAACTACGGTTTACCTCAAATTTTAAGGACACAATTAAATGAGACGTACCCTCGCGATTGCAATTCTGGTAGTACTTTGCCTTTCCTTACGAACGGATGCCAAAACCTTAGCTGTAAATGTGGTTGAGGTGCAGGATGGCAAGACTATTATTGTAGAAAACACCGGACGCCGAATTAAGATTATCCTGAAGGGCGCAGAGGCCCCCGAACTTGACCAGCCTATGGGGGAAGTCGCACGCCAGCATCTCTCTGACCTGATACTTGGTAAACAGGTTAGTGTGGAATTTACCGGGATGGACTACGGGAGCCGCTACTTTGTCGCCAGAGTCTTTTCCGGAGAAGTAGATATTAGCCTGCAAATGATACGAGACGGGGCCGCGTGGTACGACAGGAAGTATGAAAGGGAGATTAGTGACACGGGGCAGAACCTCTATGCTGAGTCGGAACGCGCGGCTCGTACCGAGCGCAGAGGTATCTGGCAAGACCCTCAGCCCGTCCCGCCCTGGGAATGGAGACAAGCCAAAATCGCGCAGCAGAAGAGTCAGGTGGCGACAACTTCGACGGTCGTAAGAAAGCCTGCGCCGCTCGTAAGAGAGAATAAGTCCTGGCCTATGTTTTCACCTTCCGGCGCGCCATTCACGGTGCGAATGCCGGGCGGCGGCCAGCAGTACTCAACCGAGATTCGCCTGCCGCAAGGAGATAAGATAAACGCCAACTTTTACGGAGTCAGCCACCTCAAAATCGGGTATGTGGCCGTGTGGGCTAGCGGGCCAAGTGGCGACACAACCCTCGACATGCTCTTTGACAGGATGCTGGACAATCTTAACCGCGTATCGGCGACGCACGGATTGTTGTGCGAATTCACGCGGAAAAAAGATACTACTTTTAACGGCTACATAGGGCGGCGCTACATAGTTAATGGCTGCTATTACCACGGCGGCATACGGCTTTACTTCAAGGTCGAAGGCAAGACATTAAAGGCTTGCCTGGTCGGGGTCATGGGCGAGAATCCGAATGATCCTTCAATAAATGAGTTTCTGGAATCTTTCGTGATTAACGAAGGCGCTTAAAAATAGAGCTTCCGTCGCGTTGATTCGCGGCCCCTTCGCGTATGACTTCTTTCAGTCGTTAGGCTTCGACACGGGGCAACAATTCAATCGGCGTACAAGACCCAAGGCCGGCGTGAAGCTGTCAATCGTCAGAGTTGAACGTTCAGCCCTCGCCGGCCGCCTTCGTCTTCCCGCCATCGGTCTCAATTCTCTTCGCACTCCACCTGGAACTGATATATATATAACAAATCCGTCCGGAGGCTTTAGAGTCATTAAAAACTTTCATGACTTAAGGAGAGAACAAATCCTGATGCCGGTTAAAAGTAGAATCGCTGTTGTTCTGGTACTGCTCTCGGCCATATCAACGTGGGGCTGCAAATCTCCTCGTGACGCAGGCTCCAATTCCACGAATCAGCCTGCCCACACGGGCACGGCCACGACTAACAAGAACAGTTCATCCGTCAAGCCAAACGAGGACGGAACGATTCCCTCCGGCGCGGGTGAAGAGAAAGAGAAGCCCGCGCCCGGCAAAGGCAACGTGCAGGGCAAGGCCCTCTACAACGGGCAGCCTGCGGCGGGCGTGGAGGTGAAGCTGTGCGAAAAATTCAACCAGTATTTCGGCGGGTGTAGCGGCGAGACCTTCACGGCCAAGACCGACGGCGGCGGCGAGTATTTAATCAAGAACGTGCAGCCCAGGATTTACGAGGGGCTGATAGTAAAAGTCTTCGACACGAACTACTACGTCTTCGCCACCTCGGGCATCGTATCGTCGGCCAAGTACAGGATAGAAGAGGACAAGACATTCTTCGCGCCCGACGCGCACCTTTTCAAGAACGACCTGAAGCTCGTGAGCCCCAAAGCGGGCTCGAAAATCGCCCCCGACAACATAGAAGTGAAGTGGGACGCTTACCCTGACGCGGCCTACTACAAATTCAGCATTTACGCAGACACGGCCTCCGGAGCCAAAACCGAGTATGACTACATCAACAAGCGCGTCGACGGGCTCTCTTATGTTCTGGATAAACCGCTCTCGCCCGGCTCCTATACTTGCAAGGTGGAAGCCTTCAACGGCAATGACATCAAGCTCTCTCAGAGCGCAAGCGACATAAAATTCAGCGTAAAGTAGAGCGCGCGTTCACGACCCGTTCCGCTCAGGGCTTCTACCTGAAGCCCTGAGCGGTTTGCCGAAGCATGAAAGTTATAATCTCTGAATACTCGCACGCATGGCCGGAGATGTTCGAGAGAGAAAGGAACTCTCTTGACACCATCATGGGCGCGGGCGCGGGTTTCATCGAACACATAGGCAGCACGTCCGTCTCCGGGCTGGCGGCGAAACCCGTTATCGACATTATGATTGGGCTTCGCGATTTCTCTGTTGCCGATAAGCTCGTGCCCGGGATTGTGTCGCTGGGATATGAGTACGTTCCAAAGTACGAAGACGAAATGCCGTACAGGCGTTTTTTCAAAAAATACGCTGGCGGAACAGCTACACACCAGATACACATGGTGCAGGCGGGCGGTGAATTCTGGCAGCGTCATCTACTGTTCAGGGACTATTTGAGGGCCAACCCGGACATGGCCGCCTCGTATGCCGTTTTGAAGAGAGAGCTGGCCAAGCTTGATTGGGACGACGTGAACGACTACGCAGACGCCAAATCCGCTTTCATCAGAAACATCGAAGACCAGGCAAGAGAGGGGCGAAACCGCTCATCTGTGGGTAGCCCATGACGAGGGTTATAGCCGAGCACCGGTGCACGCCGGAGCTTAAATTTATGCGCCCCGGGGGAAAGGATCGCTCGCTAACTGAATGATAGCGAGATCAACCCGACTCATCGTAATGACCACGGGCGGAGTGGCGTTGGCAGTGCCACATGTCTTAATCATCTAGCGGCGCTTCTTCTGAGTTCCAGCCGTTAATAATCACCCGCGACCCTATAGCGAGACAGTGCGACGCTGTCACAAGGCGATTACCCTCTATGACAAAGCTCGTTCCCCGGGGCCTCTTTCTCTGCATTGTCCTCCAGCACCACAGTCTAATTACTGAAGGCTTAAAATGCCTTCTTGCCTGCGTGAATCCCAAAGCTACGAAGTCCTATGAGCCATAGGCGGCTAAATCCTTGAAAACGAGAAAGAGACAAAACGCTAGTTGTATGGCAATTCTTTGATCTGCGTCGAATCCAGCCGGATACAGGAGCGCCTCGCCCATGAGGTTATAGCAAAAGCGCCCTACCTACAGACCCGGTAGTGTTGCAAAAAATATTTTGGCCACAATTAGGAGCATAGATGAGTGGCATGCCAACTCAATATCTGGTGCAAACAGAAATTTTTTGCACCACTACCATTAAAAGTATTGACTTGATAGATAAGTTGATATATATGTCTCGTGCTTCTAGATCAAGCGGTTGTCTAATTGCCGTTTTTACCTAAACTCTTACTTTCAACAATACTTCGTTGCTTGAACCTGCTGCCCGCCTGACGAGCGGAGGTAATTGCCTAACTGATTACCGTCAGCGTCTGCAAGAGCAGTTCTCGCAGGTTAAGGAACTACAGAAATCATCCCTAGACGATCCTAAGAGTCCATTTCAACCCCCTGCTGAAGATAATTCCAGCAGATGAGCACGCAGCCGAGTTCAAAGGAAAGCCTGATGGATGCAGGCGCGCCTTTCGTAACGAACTTTCGGCCGGCGGCAGCGGTTCAGCCACATCCCTGTTCTTTCCACAACCCAGCAGTAGCGGCACAGCCGCTCGCTCGACTCAACGCCCTTGCGCGCATTGCGCGGCGTGCTGCCTCGCCCGCGCAACTCTGCGTGCAGCGGGGCTGAGTCATACGCCTTGTCGGCGTGCAGCTTCGCCGGGCGCTTACGCAGGCGTCCGCCCCTTGGCTTCTCAGGCTCGGGCGGGAGCAGCGGCTCGACCGCCGTTCACAACTCGTTGCTCACTATCGGCTTCGCCATAGCGGGCGATTTTATCAAGGCTCAGCTTACGAACTGAGGTTTTGTAACCGACACTAAATATAATGAATGCTATGTAGAGACCGGGATGATCTGAGACCGAGTTTTAGGCACGCGGTAATTACATAGAAAAGAGGAGATGACGTCGTATGAAAGTTAAAGATGAGGTTGCTGACATGTTGTCGG
>DASVVZ010000296.1:0-1823 GCA_036389875.1 Pyrinomonadaceae bacterium | reverse complement strand
AAGGGGCCCAGATGTTCTGCCGCGCTTCAACCAACCGGGCCGCCGTTGCCGCGCCAGCGCCGCTCATGACGAGCATGACGAACTCCCTGTAAAGCAGTCGCACGACTACCGAATTTGCATTCTCCCGGCTTTCGCCCGCGGCTGGCTCAGGCCAGCTACCGTCCCCCGCCGGATTGAGTATGTCGAGGCGCGCTCCGCCACCCAGGTCGAAGAGCTGCCCGCGACGGGCCGCCATGACGGGGCTGCCCGCGCTTTGAACCGCTGCCAGCACCTGTTGATAAGCATCCGTCTTCCAGGGCTGCGCGTTGTCGACAAAGCTTTTGATGACGATGTCGCTGCTCGCGGCCACGCGGCGCAGGCCGCCCGTGTAATCCGCGCCCGCCTGCGTCGCCACGACTACGTCAAGATTGCGTACGCCCCTGCGACGAAGCGCGTTGAGCACACGAGAGCCCGCGTCGGCAGACCCTGCGTCTATAAGCGCAGCCTTGCCCGTGGGCGAGATAACAAGCACGCTCTGCCCGCGCCCCACGTCCAGCACGTAGACCTGCAAACGGCCCGGCGCTGAAGGATTCAGAGCAGCTTCGGCCGAAGAGGCAGGCGGGCCTGACGTGGCGAAGCCGCTCATTACGAAGATAATCGCCATAGACATCAGGACAGGCGGCAATAGATATCTTTTCATCCAGTACATCCTTATTCCAGATGGTGTAAAGAGAACGGGCGCGGTGTTTCAAGACCACGCCCGGCTCTTAAACTGGTTATTGCGACAGATGCGCTCGCGGGCTTCAGGATTGCGGCTTGGCGAAGATGTCGGCGCCTTCAAAATCTATGAAGACGAAAGGCTCGTCGCCTTCCACCCAGGCATCGTGCCCGGGCGGGACTACGCCTACATCGCCCGGTTGCCACATTATCTCCGTCCCGTCGTCCATCTTCATCTTCATGCGTCCGGATACCACGTACCATTTGTGAGCCACCTGGCAGCTGTTGCCGCCCGCAATCGGCTTGACGCATTCAGACCAGCTCCAGCCCGGCTCAAAGGTGGCGCGCATCACTTCCAGGTCTCCGACCTGTATGACCTCTACGCGCCCCTTGTCGAAGGGCCGGGTTTCGTCCGGGTTGTCAAAGTTCTGTCTGATTTCAGCCATAAGAGTTACCTCCAAAGAGTTATTAAAGCATTAACGGACAAGTCCATCGCTTCTACAGCAAAACAGGACGCCCGTCAACAAAATTAGCCGTCCCCTCTAGAGACGAGCGCGACACTTTCGCCAAACAAAGCCAAGCATTTCGCCATCGAACCTATTCACATGCGGTGGGCATCTATAGCACTTCACTAAAGCGGGAGCCAATCATCTCAAAGGTAGCTTCGCAGAGGTGATTAAGACAGACTGAAACATAAATTTTTTCTAACCTTCAAGGGGGATTTTCCAAAAAATGAGAAAAGCGTTTTTCTTATTCCTGTTAGTAGTATTGTGCGCGCCTGCGGCCCTGGCCCAGACCACAGCACAGACCGGCCCGGAAGTTTTCGTCGGCTACTCAAACCTTCAGGCCGAAGGCGTTCCCAGCCAGGAGCTTAACCAGAACAACTCTTTCGACGATAGAGTTTTCGGCGAGCGCTCCGGACTGCACGGCGTCAACGCCGAGGTTACCCAGTACATTACTCCGCGCTTTGGCTTGACGGGCGACTTCTCGTTGAATCAGCGCAGCCGCGACGTTTCTTTCACGAATGGGACCGGCAACATAGACACGCGAGTCATCAACGTCATGGGCGGCCCGCAGGTCAGGTTCCCGAACAATACTCGCGTAGTGCCGTTTGTACGCGCTCTCTT
>DASVVZ010000295.1:0-6646 GCA_036389875.1 Pyrinomonadaceae bacterium | reverse complement strand
GCTGTTTCTCAAGTTGAGAAACAGCCGCCCGCTCCGCTTTTATACTGGCTTTAGTGTTGGCTAAGGCGTGGGATTTATGGTACAACCGCCTTCGATGTGCAGTGCATCCTACCTCGGCAGCAGCGCATACGCCTCTTTAGCTCTCTCCCGGCGTCCATCGAAGCGCTGTCTCTGCTATACTTTTCATACGGTAATTATGGCGACTCCGCGTCCGGCTGGATTTGCCCCGACTGACTTAGAGGACACGAGATGAGATCTATGCTGATTCAACTTGTTAGACGCACGACACTTCTAATCGCGCTCTTTTCTATGCTGATTCCCGTCTTCTCGCTCAGCGCGAGGACGCAGGCGCAGCCTTCCGACAATCCTGCGGAAGCCGCCCCACAGTACGCCATGGACTGGCGCGGCACCGGCCCTTCGGGCGGCGACGTGCGCGCCCTGGTATTTGACCCGCAGGACGCGCAGCGCCTTTATTTCGGCACGCTGGACGGCCAGCTTTATACCTCTGCGAATGGCGGCTCGAGCTGGCGTATGCTCTACAATTTTAACCGTCCTAAGCTCTTTCTGGACAACATCATCGTAGACCCGCGCGACTCCAAAGTCATATACGTCGCGGCGCATCGTCACAAAGACCCGGGCGGGTTTTTTAAGACGACGGACGGCGGCATCACCTGGCGCGAGGCGTCGGAACTCAAAGCAGAGGCGGTACACTCTCTTGAGCAGTCGTCGGCCAATCCGAACATTCTCGTAGTGGGAACCAACAACAGGGTCTACAAGTCCATAGACTCAGGCGATACGTGGTCGGCCGTTACTCCCTTCGGCACAACGGCGATAGAGTCGCTGGCCATAGACCCGCGCGACTCGAACACGATTTTCGCTGGCACCTGGTATTTGCCATACAAGTCTACGGACGGCGGCCAGAGCTGGAAGTCCATCAAGTCGGGCATGATTGACGACTCGGATGTCTTCGCCATAGACATTGACCCGCGCAACCCGAACCACCTCATCGCCTCGGCTTGCAGCGGGATCTACGACTCTAAGAACTCAGGCGAAAGCTGGCGCAAGATTCAGGGCATTCCTTCGCAGTCGCGACGCACGCGCGCCATCCTACAGCATCCTTCTATAGCAGGCCTGGTCTTCGCCGGGACGACGGAAGGGTTCTGGCGCTCTGGCAACGGCGGCGCGGACGGCTCCTGGCAACTGACCACGCGTCGTGACCTTGAGATAAACTCCATTGCGGTTCACCCGAGCAACCCGCAGACGATCTTCATTGCCACTAATAACTACGGCGTGATGGTATCGCGCGACGCCGGAAAGAGCTTCGCGCCGACCAACGAAGGCTACAGCACGCGCTTCACCAACTTTATACTGCCCGACCGCGAACGCCCGGAGCGCGTCTATGCGGCGACAATTAACACGGCCACGGGCGGCGGCTTTATCTTCATCAGCAACAACGGCGGCGTCACCTGGGAACCGGCTATACGCAACATCACGGTTAATCGCCTGACCGTCTATTCCATCTTGCAGGACATGCGGGACGCGAACACGATTTATCTCGGGACGAACTACGGGATCTATCGTTCTATGGATCGCGGCGGCTCATGGTCTCCGATTGGAGCGCCCAAGCCCGGCCCGCAGCGAAGACCGGCGACGGGACGGCGCGGCAGAGCAAGCGCTGCTTCGACGCGCTCAAACGCAGGTTCGTCAACCGTCGGGCGCGACATGACCAAGCGGGCGCAGGAGGCTTTGATAGCGGCAGGGTATGACCCGGGCCCCGCGGACGGCGCTGCCGGAACGCAGACGGTCACCGCCATCAGAAAGTTCCAGGCGGATAAGAACATCCCCGTCTCGGGCAAGCTGGACGATGCCACGCTTTCCGCTCTGGGATTATCCGGCGGCATGCAGACGACCACGCCGGCAGGAAAGCTGCCTACGCCTGTGGTCGCTTTAACCGAAGCAGTCAACACGCTCTCTCATACTTACGACGACCAGAACGGCCGGCCGGGGATTCTGGCGGCGACCAACGCCGGGCTCTATCGCACGTACGATCCCTTACAGGGCTGGGAGAAAATCTCTTACGGGCAGGGGCTGGACCCGCGCACGACGGCCATCTCGGTTTCCCCGCAGAACCCTAAGACGATTTATGTGGGCACGGCTAATTCCGGCGTGCTGGTTTCGCGCGACGCCGGCCAGACCTGGCAGCAGGTGAGAGGCGTCCCGGCGCAGGCCCCTATAAGCGCCATCGTGCAAGACCCCAAGCGCTCGGCCTACGTCTACGTGGGAACGAAGCAGAGCCTTTATGTCTCGCACGACGGCGGGGAAAGGTGGATGCGTCGCGGCGGCAATCTGCCCTACGGCGACTACGCCAGCATCCTCATCAATCCTGATACGCCCGACGAAATCATCGTAGGAAATGCATGGGAGAACGGCGGAGGAGTCTTCAGGTCAACCGACGCCGGCATCTCGTGGAACAGGATTGACCCGCGCGCACCGGGACTGCCGAGCCAGAGAATCTGGGCGCTGGCCTTCGACCCCAGAAATCAGGATAAGATTTTCGTCGGCTCGCATTCAGCCGGAATCTATCTGGCCGAGCGCAACGGCTCCGCTGCTGCAAGCTCTGTCAGATAAGGCGCAGTGTAGGTCATGGGTCAGAGGCTGTGGGTTGGTGTAAGAGAGAGAATTACCGACCCGGAGCCTCTGACCTCTTTACTGTTTTCATGTCCTACCGCCTTGACACTTACGGTTTCCGGCGTGTACAGTGCGAACTTACCCGGTCAAGAGGCCGGCGATAGTCGGACCAAGCGGCGACTACGGGCAAACTGGAAATCGAACTGAACTTGCAACCTTTTCCTAACACTTTCACGCTCGCACTCCCGCCAAAGAAAGTCATCCGACTAATCGCTCCCAAGCAGATAAATCTGAACGGCCTCTCACTTCTGATTGCCGCCACTGAAGGCGCTGGAAGTTAAAGAATACATGAGTCCTTCAGTTGAGCGGTACATTCGTGTGCCGGGACGAGCGCGGCCGCACGCCCCAAGCTTTGCGTCTTTGCGCTCGAATTTCCAGGAGGAGTCCGACAGGAGTTCGCATGTCCATCGAAGAAACCAAGCCAATTGACGGCGAGGCAAACAACAATCAATCTCAGAGCGGCGAGGCAGGCTCTTCGCCCCAATCAACAGGCCCGTCACAGGCCGCTGCGGGACAGGCTCAATCGCCCGCGCAGTCCGCGGCCTCAGCGCCCCAGCGCGCTTCGTCTTCCGGTGCCGCCGCAGGCGGCGCTGATGATGACGAAGACGAGGGACGCTCAGGCGACATGGATTTCGGCGCCATTCTCGAACAGTTCGAGCAGGAGCAGAAGGCCTTTCAGGAAGGCGAAGTCGTTCGCGGCACCGTCGTAGGCATCACAGAGCGCGGCGTCGTCATAGACTTCGGCTACAAGTCCGAGGGCATCGTTCCGCAGAACGAGTTCATGGAAGGCAACGAGCTGACCGTCAAGCCCGGCGACGAGGTCGAAGTGCTGGTCAAGAGCATGGAGACGAGCGAGGGCTTCCCTGTACTGTCGCGCGCCGACGCGGTTCGCATGAAGGCGTGGGACGAGCTTGAAAAGGCTTACTCGACCGGCACGTCCATCAAGGGGCGCGTTACGGAGCGCATCAAGGGCGGGCTTCGTGTTGACATAGACGGCATAGCCGCTTTTCTGCCCGGCTCGCAGGTAGACGTGCGCCCCGTGCGCAACCTTGATTCCCTGCGCAATCAGGAGATCGAGGCCAAGGTCATCAAGCTCAACCGCAAGCGCTCGAACGTGGTGCTTTCCCGGAAAGCCATCATTGAAGAGCGTAACGAGGGCGTCAAGCACAAGACGCTCAACCAGATTGAAGAGGACATCATCGTCGAGGGCCAGATAAAGAACCTGACCGATTACGGTGCCTTCGTTGACCTGGGGGGCATTGACGGCCTGCTGCACGTGACGGACATGTCCTGGGGCCGCTTGCAGAACCCGGCGGAGCTTTTCAAGGTAGGCGACACGGTTCAGGTCAAGGTCCTGAAGTTCGACAAAGACCGCGAGCGCGTCTCACTCGGCTACAAGCAGTTGCAGCCAGACCCCTGGCAGAGCGTGGAAGAGCGCTTTCCCATAGGCAGGCGCATGCACGGTAAAGTCGCAAGCGTCACGGACTACGGCGCTTTCATAGAGCTTGAGGCCGGTGTCGAGGGGCTGGTTCACGTCTCCGAGATGAGCTGGTCTAAGCGCATCAAGCATCCCTCGAAGCTCGTCAATATGGGCGACGATGTGGATGTGGAAGTCCTGAGCATCGACCCTAAGGCGCGCCGCATCAGCCTGGGCATGAAGCAGGTGCAATCGAACCCGTGGGATACCTTGAAGGAGCGCTACGAGGTGGGCTCCAAGGTGCGCGGGCGCGTACGCAACCTGACCGACTTCGGCGCGTTTATAGAGGTCGAGGACGGTGTGGACGGACTCGTACACGTCTCCGACATCTCCTGGGCCAAGCGCATCAAGCATCCTGGCGAAGTCCTGAAGAAGGGGCAGGAGATAGAGGCCGTCATCACCAGCATCGACACGGAGAATCGCCGCCTCTCGCTCTCCATCAAAGACCTTGAGCCGAATGCCTGGGATCGCTTCGTCACGGAGCACAAGCCGGGCGACGTAGTTAAAGGTAAGATTGCGCGCTTCGCAAACTTCGGCGCGTTCGTAGAGCTTGGGGACAATCTGGAAGGCTTGTGCCACATCTCGGAACTGTCGGACGACCGGGTGGAGCGGCCCGAGCAGGCGGTCGCAATCGGGCAGGAGATGGATTTCAAAATCCTGCGCATAGACGCCGAAGCCAAGAAGATCGGCCTTTCGGCGCGCGCGGCTGCCCACAACGAGCCGATTGTCGATACCAGGAGTTATTCGACGGAGGCCGGCGGCGGCATGGCCAGCCTGGGCGAGCTGGCCGGTCTGATGAGGACGAGCGAGCCGGAAAAAGAGGAAGAGTAACAGTTGGCGTTCTCGTCTGTCATCAGATCGAGAAAGCCTAAGTCTTGAAGAGCGGTTTCGGGCAGAACTCAGAAAGCGGTGCGGGTTCTGGCCGGGCCGCTCTTTCGCTTTCACCGAGTAACGTCTAAAATGTTGGCTGCGCGGAGCTTTAGGGCTCTTGCGGGAGGCGCAGGGTTTCTGCTACTCTCACACTTAATTGTCCGACAGAGTTTTATCCACGGTCAGATTTGAGATTAATTTTCGACCCAACCCGAGGGTCTTTAGGGCGTAGAGCCTTTTGTCCAACAGCGAGGTAGAGGCATGACGAAAGCTGATCTGGTTGAAGACGTTGCAAAGGCCGCGGAGCTGACTAAGAAGGATGCCGAGCGGCTGGTCGAAATCGTTTTCGAGAGCATCATTGAGACTCTCAATAAGGGCGAGAAGATAGAGCTGCGCGGATTCGGCAGCTTTCGTGTGCGCGAGCGCGGCGCTCGCCGCGGGCGCAACCCCAAGACGGGCGACCCCGTAAACATCCCTGCCAAGCGCGTCCCTTACTTTAAGCCGGGCAAGGAACTCAAAGAGCTTATCAACGAAGATGCCGCACCCGGCGGCGGGGCTTCTTCCGCCTCTTCTACAGCTTCAACCGAAGCGTCCGAGGCTACGGGCAACACCGACGACAATCGCACGCCTCCTATCATCTAATTTCAGTAGATTCTATAGACGCCGCGTACGCTATGGGGGAGGTGAGCGAAGGCAATGGACGTGTTGTGGAGTCCCTGGCGCTACGATTACATCAAATCCAGCTCGCCTACGCCCGAGGGAGAGTCGCCAGCCTGCGTCTTCTGCGCGATTCAGAGCGACACGGCGCCGGATGAAGAGAAGTTTATCCTTCATCGCGCCCCGCACAATTTCGTAGTCCTGAACATCTATCCATACATCAGCGGCCACCTCTTAATAGTCCCTTACGCGCACCTTGCCGAGCTTGATGCCGCGCCGAAAGAGGCCACCGACGAGATGATGGATTTGGCCAAGCGTTGCCAGTCGGCGCTGCGCGAAACCTATCACCCACACGGCTTCAACCTGGGGATGAACCTGGGGCGGGCGGCCGGGGCGGGCGTGGCCCATCACCTACACCTGCACATCATGCCGCGCTGGACGGGCGACTCGAACTTCATGTCCACCATTGGAGAAACGCGCGTCATCCCCGAAGACCTCAAGACGACCTACGACAAACTGCGCGGCCACTTTTAATTTCAGCATGAGAGAAAAGCTGGCAGGGTCGGACTAGCGCTTGACGGTCTTGCGCTCTATGGCTTCGTCTTCGACTTCGCCGCCGCGATTGATGGGAATCTCAGCGGTTCTGGAGTAGCTGACGCCGCGCTCTTCCGAGTCTATCTCCGCCTGCGGAAGCAGAGGAAGCGGGCCCGTCATCTGTGGCGGGTTAAAGCCCGGATAGTCTATGCGCGCGTGATAGATGGCTATGAGCGAGGCCGTTATGCTCTCGCGTATGGCGGTAATCTCGCGTAGCGTTATATCGCACTCGTCAAGTTGGCCGTCGCTGATGATGGCGTCCACAATCTTGTTGACGATGGAGCGAATGTTGTCGGGATCGGGCCTGGCGAGCGAGCGCGCCGCAGCCTCGCACGAATCAGCCAGCATCATAATCGCGGT
>DASVVZ010000294.1:0-6562 GCA_036389875.1 Pyrinomonadaceae bacterium | reverse complement strand
ACGAACTCCACCGTCACCGCGCGGCCTCCCTGAGCTAGGGCCCCATGAACTTTCCTGAGCACGCTCACGCAGGTCTCCCGGTCGAAGTGATGCAGGAAGTTTGTCAGAAGCACCAGGTCGTAGTCTTTGCCGAAGTCAACTTCAAAGGCGCTGCCGGGAATCGTGGAGTAACGGTCGTTGAGCCCGGCCCGCTCGGCATTCTCTTTCGCCACTTCAAGCACGTTCGGCCAATCGACCGCGACGATCTCGGCCTGCGGGTTCTGCCCGGCGACCGCTATGCCGTACATCCCGTGGCCCGCCGCTATGTCCAGGACTTTAAGCCTGCCCGCGGACTCTGATGCGACGAGCTGGGCCATCAACTGAGCGGGCATGGCCATCATCGGGGCCATGGCGCGTGCGAATTGAACCCAAACCGGATGCTCCGCCGTGACCGTTCCCTCGTCGGGCATGGCCGTTCCTCCGCGACGCACGGCTTCCGTCAGATTCTCAAAACCCTCTTTGAGCATCGGCGAGAGCAGGAACCCTATGGAGCCGCCCATGTATGCCGGAGACCTCTTATCCAGAAAGAAGGAGGAGTCAGGAGTCAGGCCGTAGCCGTCACCGTCTTTGGTGAGAAAGCCTGCGACACTCAGATAGTCGCAGAGAATCCTCAGCCCGCGCTCGCTTGCACGACATCTTTCAGCCATTGACTGGGCCGTACGGTTGCCTTCTCCTATGGCTGTGAAAACGTCCAGCTCCACGGCAGCCTTGATTGCCGCAGAGCGCTGGTAAGCGTTGACCGTCTCGAAGAAAAGAATAGGCGAAGGTGCTGTGTGTTCAGTGGACATAAGTTCTCCGGGTAGGCAAAAGTTTATCTCTCTACTAACAAACGCGACAAAAGCGGCGCAACTCAATCAGCCCGCGTGGAAATCGTTTTATGATAAGCCGCTTTAGACGCTCTCAGACAGCGGCCCGCCAGCTATGGACTTTCCGAAGATTTCCCTTATATAGTAGCGCCTGTGGGATGTAACTCACAGGGTGGCGGCGGCCGCCGGCCATAAAAAGGGCGCGGATTTGTTTGCCGGCACTCTACAATCATACTCTCCCTTAATCTTCTCTCGTTTGAAGCTAACACGGAGAATTCTTATGAAGATTCTAAAATCTATGCTTCTGCTCCTTCTGTTCGCCGCAGGCGCTGCCGCTCAAGTCCATTCGGGTAGTTCCGGCGCGCCGGACGTGGAAGTGATTCAAATTACCTGGCGAAGGGTAAGCGGCGGCGACACCAGGCTCAACGAGGCCACGCTTTCACAGAACCCCGAGCGTGCGGCGAGAATTGCTGTCAACGAGGCCAGGATCGGTGAATACAACTCGGCCAGAATGAGTCAGGGAGGCAATGTCCCTGCGCCGGTCTTGCTGTCTGTTCCTCCCGCAGTTGAACAGGCTCCGTTGATACGACCGTGGAGCGGCTACGTCTACGAGTTCACGGTCAGGAACACCGGGACGAAGACGATTCGAAAGATAGCCTGGGAATATTCCTTTACAGACCCGACGACGAACCGCAAGGTGGGAAGGCGTCAATACAAGAGCAACGTGAAAATCCTGCCGGGCATGACTTCGAAGCTGCTCGTGCGCTCTTCTTTGCCTCCGATCGGCACAGTCAACGCGAGGCGAGGCGGGCCAGGCATGCAGGAGCAGAGTCCTGAGCAGATGGTCATAGAGAGCATCAAGTATGATGACGGCTCTGTGTGGAAACGCGGCTCGAAGTAGTTCCGTCGTTTATGCCCGGCAGCCTCATCTGCGGCTGCCGGGTGTAGCTTTGGCGTGGCGCTCGTAAAAGGAGTAGACGTACTTCTTCTGCGCCATAGGCCCTCCGAAAAGCCCGCTGTCAAAGTCGTATTCCTTCATCTCCTTAAAAGCCTGATCTGCGGTCCAGCCGTCCCTGGTAATTCTGTAGACGGCTGTCAGCGCGCCCGTTCGATGACGCCCGCCCTTGCAGTGAACGTAGACGGGCCAGTTAGCAGGGTTATTAACCAGGCTCAGGAAGTATGAGGTCTGCTCTTCTGTTGCGGCGACGCTCGCCTTGAGCGGGATGTTGAAATACTGCATGCCCTGCGCCTTGACCCAGGCCGGCTCCTGCGCGACGCTATCCTTTCTCAGGTCTATCACTGTCCTGACGCCCAGCCGCTTGAGTTGCGCGAACCCCGCTTCGGTCGGCTGCGAGCCCCGATAGTAATGGTCGTTGACCTTGCCGAAGTTCTCTATGCCGACGCCCGAGTCCCCGCGCATGCTCGCAGGCGTTGCAACCGCAGCCAGCGCCAGCAGAAACAGAGCGACCGACAGCCCCGCACGGCGCAACACAGGCGTTAAACCATACTGTGTCATGAATTGTATTCCCCTCTTCACACGGGAAATCAAGTGACCGCGCGCACAAGCGAGGCCACCTGATTCCCGAAACAGCTAAGAAAGTTTGGCCAGCATGTCTATGCGCTGGCGCAGCGTTTTGACGAAGCCTTCCATGGTGGCGTTGTCATAGCCGGCGGCGCGGAAGGCGTCGCGCAACTGCTCGTCCGAAAGGCGCGAGAGCTGCTGGCCCATCCACCTGGCATTCTCTACCGGGATACGACGCATGGCCTTCTCTTTATTTGCCTGGCGTTTACCATAGCCGGGGCTGAAGATGGAAGCGAACTTTCCGGCCCCCTTCGGAGTGGTGTTGTAATCGAATTCCACCTCGCCGTTCGTCACGCTCACGATGAACTTGGTCATCATGAAATGCTCCAGGTTGTTTTTCACGCGGGTACCGCCTATGCCGCCCACGTGGCCCAGGGTTGCGCCTATGTCGGTCACGACGTAGCGCGCCTCCATCTGGCCCGTCTCGGGATTTTTCTGATAGATGATGCGGTTATTGTCCAGCCTCGTATCGTAGTTGGCCAGCAGAACCATCAGCACCTTGAGGCCGTCGAATTCGCGCTTGCCGACGAAGGGGTTCTGCAACCAGTCCCAAATCTGGCCGCGCACGGCCTCCGGGCGCTTCGGCTCAAAGCGAGCGCCGCGCACCCACCGGCCGTTCTCTATAAACTCCTGTCCTCGCGCCAGGCGCGGCAGGTTGTTGACCTCCACGCGGTCGAAGTAATAGGACTCGTCCGCGAAATAGCCCATGGCCCAGACCAGGCGCGTCGCGACCGTCTCTGCCTGAGCTTCGACGCCCGTCTTCACAGTCCAGCTTACGCCTCTCGCATCACGAACGCGGAACTTGGGCGACGTCTGAGTGGTCTCTTCCTTTACGAAAGTGAAGGGAGCTACGGGAGCGAGTTCGGCCGAGCCCGGGCCGTAGCGCAAGTCGCGCGCGCCTATGTCGCCGGGGTCGCGCCAGATAACCGGAGTGCCTGTCGGCAACACCCTTTTAGTCTTTTGTGCCAGAGCCTGTGAGGAAAAACTGAAGGCCAGCACGAGGGAAAGAATAAGCGCTCTACGAATTCCAATTTTGCGGGTCATCGGGGGAAGTCCTCCTAATCGTTGGGGTAAAGGTTTTAAGCTGCGAGATCAGCTCTCAAGGTTTTCTTAATCTGCCACGCGCAGGATTTCAGTGGGAAACGAACATAGCGTAAGGCGAACCTCTCTTGTGCAATCCGGGTTAATAAATGGCCAGGGGTAAGCCACGCCTCAAACCGCCCGAGACCGCACCGTGCCTGACCGCCTTCCAAGCGCCGCATTATATATCATTGAAGATGCTTTGCCGCCAATTAAACCTGAGCCGGGACGATAAATTTTCCTGGCGCAGGCTTTATTTCTCAGACCCGTTTTGGTATATGGTTTCAGTCTAAAACTTTGCATGTCCGTAAGGGTGACGGGAATTTTTTAAGCTGTTGCGGTCTGCGCTTGGCCGGGAAGATTCCGGCCTCTGAGGAAGTAAATATGGGTATTCGTAAGTACAGCGATGCGGAGATAGAGGCTTTTACAGACGAGGTCTTGCGCGACAGCTTCTGCGTCCTGAAGGGCCATTTTTCCAGAGAGACGCTCAACCTGTGGCACGAGGCTTTCACCCCTTTGCTCGAGACGCATGTCGCGCGCGAGGGCCATCTCTTCAACAGGGGTCCGGGCCGCTTCTACGTCACGCTTCCTTTCACGGAGCCGTTCGCTGACCCGTCCATATACGAAGATGAGGACGTGCTGGCCATAGTTCAAAAGTTAGTGGGAGAGGACGCCACGCTTGTACAACTGGCGACCGACACACCCGTCCTGGGCTCGGACTATCAGGATATACACAGGGACGCGCCGCCGCTCTTTCCGGAGATGGCACAGGAGACGCCCCCCTTTCAGCTGGCCGTCAACTTCCCGCTCGTCGACGTTGACATAGAGAACGGGCCGTTCGAGGTGGCGCGCGGGACTCACATGATGCCCAAGGCAGAAGCACTGCGGCTGGTGGAAGCCGGCGAGATAAAGCTTGAGCCTCTGACTATGCGGTTGGGCGACGTGATGATTCGTGACGTGCGCAGCCTGCACAGAGGCACGCCTAACCGTACGAACGTGCCGCGCCCAATGGTTGTCATAGGCTACAGTCGCCGGTGGCTGTTCCGGCCGGAGGTGTCCATACACGTGCCCAGAGCGGCGCTTGAAACTCTGTCGGAGCGAGCTCGCTTTCTGCTTCGCTTCAACCCTGTAGTCAACTCGCTCGACGACGTGCCTGATACGGAAGTCTATCAATCATTCGCTTACTAAACGAGCAGGGCTTGCGAGTCAAAAGCCGAAGTTCGATTAAGGGGCCGCGCTTGGAGAAGGTTACATATTTTAACCGGGTCGGTTGCGTGCGGTTGTTCAACGGAACCATTGAGCTTGTAGTCACGGTTGACGTTGGCCCGCGCATCATTCGTTACGGCTTTCCCGGCGAGGACAACATGCTGGGAGAGCTGCCGGATGTCTCCATTGAGACGTCGCTCGGCCCATGGAAGCCGTGGGGCGGACACAGGCTCTGGACTGCGCCCGAAGCAAACCCGCGCAGCTACGTGCCGGACAACGCGCCCGTCGAATACAGGCCCGAAGGCGAGCACGGCGTACACCTCACTCAACAGGTCGAGCGCGCGACGGGCATTCAGAAGGAGCTTACAGTCACGCCGGACGACGAAGGCTCGCGCGTGACGATCCGTCACATCATCACTAACCGAAATCTCTGGGCGATAGATGTCGCGCCGTGGGCCATCACCAACATGAGCGCGGGCGGCACGGCGATCCTGCCGCAGGAGCCGTATCGCTCGTGGGACGAATACCTCCTGCCCGCGAGACCCTTCGTTTTGTGGCACTACACGGACTTGAGCGACCCGCGCTGGACGATCGGCTCAAGGTACATTCAACTGAAGTCGGACGAGCAGCAGCCCGCGCCTCAGAAGGCTGGCATATTGAACAAGCAGGGCTGGGCCGGTTATTACCATCGTGGAACGCTGTTTATAAAACGGTTCGCTTACGAAGAAGGAGCCGATTATCCGGACTACGGGAGCAACACGGAAGTCTACACGGGCGGCTCAACTATAGAGGTGGAAAGCCTGTCGCCCATACGCCGCCTTGAGCCCGACGAGTCGGCCCTGCACGTGGAGACCTGGGAGTTGTTCCCGAACGTGGAGCTCGGCTCAACCGAAGATGAGATTGAGGCGTCCATAGGCCCGCTCATTAAGTCGGAATAAGCCGGTCACGCGTCCTGACTCTCATGTATAAGAGCGCCTCAAAGAAGGCCGCGCGCACCTGCCTTGCGCATCTGAGGCCGTAGGCTTATCCTGTCTTTGAACTCCCTGCTAGACTCTTTTTTTTCATGCGTTTTCCACCTGACACTCTGAAGAGCTTTATGCTCAAATCTCTGGCCTCCGTTCTCATTACCGCGCTCCTTCTGTCTTCAGCAGCGGCGCAGCAGCCTGCTGCCAGCCCCGCGCCGCAGCGCACGGGCCGCACCTATAGCGGCGCTGATTCAGGCAAGGCCCCGCCCGCGCCCGGGCCGCAGGCGACTTCGCCCGTGACCTTCACGGAGGTAACTGCGCTCGTGGGAATCAGCTTCCGACATGCGGCTTCCGTCACTTCACAGAAATACCTGCTTGAGGCTATGGGCGGCGGCGTGGCCTTGTTCGATTACGACTCGGACGGACGGCTGGACATATACTTTACCAACGGAGCGCGCCTCACAGACCCCATGCCGAACGGCGCTGTGCCGGATAAGCAGGACGCAAAGTACTGGAATCGTCTTTACAGGCAGAAGGCGGACGGGAAATTCGAGGACGTGACGGAGCGCGCGGGCGTGCGCGGCGCGGGCTACTCCATGGGAGCGGCTGCCGGGGATTATGACAACGACGGCTGGACAGACCTGTACGTGACGGGCTACGGCTCAAATATTCTGTATCGCAATCGAGGCGACGGAAGCTTTGAGGACGTGACGAAGCGCGCGGGCGTGGGCGGCTCGGGCTGGTCAACGAGCGCGGGCTGGCTGGACTACGACCGCGACGGAAGGCTAGACCTTTTCGTGGCGCGCTACATGGAGTGGGATTTTCAGCGCGGCTCGCTCTACTGCGGAGACCCCAGGCCGGGCTTTCGCGCCTACTGCCACCCG
>DASVVZ010000293.1:0-16830 GCA_036389875.1 Pyrinomonadaceae bacterium | reverse complement strand
CCCTTCGTGCAATTGACGAGCGAACATTTCTCGCTCTGCCACTTCGCGGAAGAGGTTTATGCGAAGTCGTGTAAAGAGCGCGACGAGCGCGCGTCTGGCGCTCCGGCCGGAACGGTAGCGAGCGAGAACGTTCTTGATATTTAACCAGTATGGAAGAGTCTAGAATGAGCACAGAACCCGCAAGCCGCAATCAACAGCAACCGCCGCCACTCGAGCTCGGTAAAGAGCGCGAGCCCCTGATTGCCATACGCGACCTGAAAGTCCATTTCGATCTCGGAGGCGGAACCGCCATAGATAATCTGCTGGGCGGGAGCGCCGTGCACAAGGTGGTCAAGGCGGTGGACGGCGTGACTCTCGATATTTATCCGGGCGAAACGCTGGGACTTGTGGGAGAATCCGGCTGCGGTAAATCGACCCTGGGCCGCGCCATACTTCGCCTCACGGAGCCGACGAGCGGGCATGTGCTATATCAAGGCCAAGACCTGGCGCATCTTTCGGAGTCCGAGATGCGCGAGCAGCGCAAGAACTTGCAGATGATTTTCCAGGATCCTTACGCGAGCCTCAACCCGCGCATGACCGTAGGGCAGATCATAGGCGAGCCGATCGAGACTTTTCATTCCAACCTCGCCGCCGAGCAGAGCCCTACGTGGCTTAAGGCTCTGGGCGCGGTCGCTGGCGCGGCTGCCGGCGGATTCCTTGGCTTCAAGTATCTTATGCGCTACAGCGTGCCGTACTTCAACAGCCTGCACGAAAGCATAGGCGGCTGGGTAGGCTGGCTGGTGGGCGGACTGGTCTTTCTGCTGATTACGGCGATCGGTCTTCTGATAAGCCTTGCCGTTGGATACCTGGTCTATCACCTTCTGGTGCGAAAGACTCTGCGCGTCGGGATGGCGCTGCTTTTGGGGCTGGTCGGCTGGTACGGAGCCGGAGCCATCAACAAGTATCTGGAGAGTCGCGGTAAGGCGATAGAGGAAGACTTAATCATCCTGCGAGTATTTTTGAGCAGCCTGTTTTTCATAGGCGGCTGGCTGCTGGCCTACAAGATTAAGCCCAGCTTGCACACCTTTGGCGGGAGGATTGACCAGGAAGTTCAGAAGTTGATGGAGACCGTGGGCTTGAGCAAGCGTTTCCTGCGCCGCTACCCGCACGAGTTTTCCGGCGGCCAGCGCCAGCGTATAGGAATCGCGAGGGCTCTCGCCGTAGACCCGGACTTCATAGTCGCGGACGAGCCGATTTCCGCCCTGGATGTCTCCATACAGGCACAGATTATGAACCTGATGGAGAAGTTGCAGCGTGCCAAGAATCTGACCTACCTCTTCATCTCGCACGACCTGCGCGCCATACGCCACGTCTCAGACCGCGTGGCCGTCATGTATCTTGGCAAACTGGTTGAGGTGGCAGACGCTAAAATCATCTACGACGAGCCTTTAATGCCTTACACGAAGGCGCTCATCTCGGCTGTCCCGGTTCCTGACCCGGCTATTGAAGCCACCCGAAAGAGAATTGTTCTGGAAGGCGATGTCCCGTCCCCTATAAATCCCCCGTCGGGCTGCCGTTTCCATACTCGTTGCCCTTACGCCATAGAAGCCTGCAAGGAGGTTGTGCCTCCTCTGGCTGAGATAAAACCCAATCATTTCGCGGCCTGCATACGCATTAGCCCGGAAGAGCCATATATTGAAAGGGTTGCGCCGGGCGATGCTCCGGGGCTGCGCGATGCCCAGCGCATCATAGCAACGTGAAACCTGACCCCCATTAGTCGTATAAACGAATAGTCAGAACTTGCGAGGGAATTTGAGTCAATGCCCAGACGTGGCGCAGGTCTAAAGAGCTAGAGGGCTTGAAGCTGAAGAAAAGCCTTGTCTTTAGGGCACTTCGCCACTTATACTCAATGTCCGGGGAAGGGGGGGCCGCTTCCACCCGAAACCCCTGACCGCTACCAGACAGTCCGGCACTACGGGCACCGAGACCGCTTTCCCTCTTTTATAATTGTAAGCGGTTCCAACCTTCCAGCCGCATTTCGGTACGACAAGACGTGACTTCTCTGATGATGGACGAGCAAAGCGCGCCTGAGCGCGAGGACTCGATAGCGCAAATAGGAGGCGGGCGGCCTCCTGAGGGCTGGCCTGCGCTTCAGGACTCGCTGGCAGCCGACACAGGGCTATCCATCCTGCTCGTGGAAGGGCGTCAGCCGCCTGCTCCAGCCATCTCCAACAACAACTCCATTTGCCACGCCTTTCAGTCTTCGCCCGAGCACGTAGAGTTGTGTGACTCCTACTGCGGCGTGGCCTTCGAGCGCGCCGTGGCTCAAAAGGGGCCGGTTCATTATCGCTGCCATGCCGGGCTGCACTGCGTGGCCATGCCCGTTCCTTTAGAGCGCAAGCGGCAGCTGGCCGTCATCACGGGCCGAGCATTTTTGACCACTGCGGATTATAGAGAGCTTTGCGAGCGGTTTCGTGAAGGCGACCTTCAGGAACTGCTGTCAGCGGAGCTTTTTCAGAACGTCATCTTCGCAGCGCGCCCTGACCTGGATGACCTTGCCAGGCGCGTCCTTGAAGAGGCGGAAGAATACAGTGAGAACGCGCCGCCTGTAGATGAAGAGCCGCAGACGCCGGTCGCGCAGGCAGCAGCAGACGAAGCACGACCTGAGCCGGATAAAGAGACCGGCGCACGGTTCAGCCCCTTTGACTCCGGCATCTTCTCGCCCGAGGCCAGTCTGGACGAGGCGTGCGAGAGCGTTCTCGGGATAATCTGCCACGATCATAATCTTAAGTCGGCGGCGCTGCTTCTGCTGGACGATGAAAAGTTCGCATGCGCGTCTGCGGTCGGCGATTTGAGGAATCGCTCGTTGCGCCTTCAAGTCGAGAGGAAAGACCCGCGATTGATTAAGGCGGCGGGAGAGGGATTGCCGCTCGTCGTTTATGAAAGCGCAGAGGGATTCATTCCGCTTCCCAGCCGGGGACAGAAGAAGGGAATACGGCTGGCCGAAGCCTACCCCCTCGTGATAGGCGACGAAGTTAAGGGCGCTCTCATAGTAGATGATGACCATCTCTCGGACGAGATGCGCCAGCTGATTTCGTACGCCTGCCGACGCATAGCCTTTCCGCTCGAAGTCATACGCCTCAAGGAGGAGCTGGAGCGCAGCGAGACTTTCGCAGGCCGCATTCAGCTCTTTACCGAAAACGTCACCACTAGCGAGCCTGCCGAAGCCTATCACTCGATACTTCAGCACTCCACGAAGCTTCTGGGAGCCGAGCGCGGCTCGCTTCTGGTCTTTGACGAGATGTCGAACGAGCTGACGGTCAAGGCTGCCGTAGGCATGCGAGCAGAAGTCCTGAGCGAAACCCGCGTGCAGCCCGGCGTAGGAGTCTCGGGCACAGTCTTTCAGGAGGGAAGGCCGCTCCTGGTGCGCGACCTACACTCGGCGGGCGTCAGCCCGGCCCCGGCCGAAAGGTGCTACAAGACGAAATCCTTCATCAGCTATCCCATCACCATCGCCGGACGAAAGGTGGGCGTGCTGAACGTCACGGACAAGACCGAAGGGTGCTATTCGGACGTTGACCTCTCGCTGCTGGAATCAATCGCGCCGCAGATGGCGCTCGCTCTGGACCGCGCCGAATGGCAGGAGAAAGCCACTCAGTTCCAGTTGATGTCCATCACAGACCCGCTCACGGGGATGCTCAATCGCCGCTATCTGGAAGAGCGGTTAATGGAAGAGCTGAACCGCTCGCGCCGCTACGAGCACCCCATGAGCTTTATGATGATTGATATTGACGACTTCAAGCACTACAACGACCGCAATCATCATCAGGCGGGCGACCTTGCTCTGGAGATGACCGCGCAGTGTTTGAAGTCGGCGCTTCGCTCCGCAGACGTGGCCTCGCGCTACGGCGGCGAAGAGTTCTGTATCCTCCTGCCCCAAACCTCTCTGAGCGAAGCAAGGATAATCGCGGAGCGCATACGCCGCCGCGTGGAGCGTACGCGTTACCCGCACGGCAAGCACCAGCCGCTCGGAGCCCTGACCGTAAGCATCGGCCTCTCGTCTCTGGGGCCGGGGCTCGACACGCCCGAAACCATAATTCGCGCAGCCGACCGCGCTCTCTACCTTGCGAAAGAGCACGGCAAGAACCGCGTTGAAGCTTACGAAGACGCGCCGCCCGAACCCCCCTATAAAGATGGTTCCGAAGAAGCCAAATAACGGCCACGAAAGAGAGCGCATTATGAGCCGCGTCGGCGCCGGCGAGTTTGTCGGGCGCGCGGGCGCGCTGGAGCGTATCGTGAAGCTCTCGGGCGAAGACGAAGCGCGCGGCCTGCTCCTGCTGCTCGCTCCCTCAGCCGGTGTCTCGGAGCTTCTCAGGCAGAGCTATGACACGCTCTTTTACGCTCACACGGAAGCCGTGCCCGTCTATTTCTCTCTTTCAAGAAAAGAGAAGAGCCCGTCTGCGGTCGCGCGCCGCTTCCTGTACAGCTTCCTACAGCAGATAACGGCCTTCCGTTTGCGCGAGCCGCGACTGGCCAGCGCGGCGCTGACAAAAACAGACCTGCTGGATCTTTCACCCCCTGCGGATTATGAATGGATAGAGCGACTGCTGGGCATAGTCGAAAGTGAGAAGGCAAGCGACGAGCAGTCGCTGGTGCGCCTGTGCCTGAGCGCGCCCGAACGCGCGGCCACAAGGGGCGTGCGCTCGCTTGTCATGATTGACGCTGCTCAATTGATTGAAGCATCCGAGACGGAAATCTCGCTCGGCGCTGAGTTCGTGCGTGCCCTCATGCGGTCTCGCCTTCCGTTTGTGCTGGCCGGATTGCGCCGTCAGGTGCTCGACCTGGTGCATAACACGCTCGGCGATTTCGACGGCCTTGAGCGGCTGCACCTGGACAGGCTTGAAGACGAAGAGGTGAGGCAGCTTATCGAGTACGTTGCGCGGCGCGAGTCGGTTGAGCTGAACGATTCGACGCGCGATTTAATCGTGCAGCAGTTGGACGGAAACCCGCTCTTCATCAACGCGCTCGTGGAAGCAGCGCGCGAGAAAGAGCGCCCCCTGACAAGCTTTCGTAACTGCCAGCGTCTTTACGTCGAAGAGGTCATGGGTGGCCGCATACATCGTCACTTCTCCTCCATTATGGATGAGCTTGTGCCCGCCAGCGACACGCGCCGGTTGCTAATTCGCCTGTTGTACGAAACCTCCGCGAGCGATACGCGCAAATCCACGGTTGAAGTCTGGCGCAAGCGCCTGGACGTGACATCAGAGCAGCTGCGAAGGCTCCTGCACGGCATGCACATACACGAGCTGGCGAACGTCAACGGAAGCCTTGTGGAGATGAATGGTGCCCCTCTGGTCTGGCATGACTACCTGCGCGCGCGGTACGAGTGGGAGGTCGCTTCGGAGCCGCGCGCCAGTGTGCTGGCAGGCATGCTCACGGACTTGTTGAAGCGTGCGCCGCAAACTATGGAGCGCCAGTACAGGCGCGAGGCCGCGGTCGGGCTGCCTGACCTGCTCTCGCTCTTTGATTGCCAGCGAGTGCCGGCCAGCCTGCTGCACTATGACCGCTACAGCCGCCTCTACAAGGGGCTTGGCGCGGAAGAGGCCGCCCCCTTGCTGGAAGCGGAGACGGACCTTGTGCGCCTGCCGCAGATCGTCTCGGTGGCGAACACCACGGCCTTTCATCCCCCTGTGCAGATGCAGTTGGAAGAGGAGCGCTCTGCCATCGCACATGGGTTCGACGCCGGGAGCTATCTGGAGGCGAGCGAGGTGGTGTGGCTCGCAGCCGAGATTGATTCCAAGATGGAAGTGGGGCGCGGCCTTGCAGAGATGTGGCACAACCGGCTGATGCATCTTGCGCGCACGCGCTCTTTCGAGCGTGTCAGAATCTGGCTCGTCAGCGCGGAAGGCTTCACGACCGAAGCAGTGGATTTTTTGAACGAGCAGGATGCGTACCACTCTAGCCGCAGGCAACTGGAGTTTTTGACAGCGCGGCTAGGCGAAGGGGAACTGAATCGTGCTGGGGATGCCGTGACGGACGAGTTCGAGCTGGCCATTCCCATGGGCGAAGAGACGGAGCTGATCGCAGCGCATACCGTTGAGCAGATTGCGCGCCGCTTCAACTTTCAGCCCGAAGCCATCAATCAGATAAAGACGGCGCTCATAGAAGCCTGCATCAACGCCGCGGAGCATTCCCTGAGCACAGACAGAAAAATATATCAGCGTTTTCGGCTGGAAAGTGATAGATTAGTGGTGACGGTTTCAAGTCGCGGGCTGAGGGTGCCAGAAAATAAACTGGAAGCGGGCGCCGCTGAGCGCTCGAACGGCAATCATCCGCCGGAGAATGGGAAAGGGCGGCGCGGCTGGGGCCTCAAGCTGATTCGGACTCTGATGGATGAAGTCGAGTTCGAGCGCGTGGATGACGGCACGCGCCTGCGCATGACCAAGTACCTGCGCAAATCCTGAAGCCGCAAGGCTATCACAACTAAAATATAATCGTTACTGCTGGAATTTTACCTAGTCGCGTAGTGTAAAAGTTAAGAGGGGGCTTTTTATGGCGGAAACGCTAACTAGCGTCAAGGTACGTACGCGTGTCGTCGGGAGCGCTGCCGTGGTCTACGCCAGCGACTATCTGAACAAGCTGAGCGGCGAGCGAATCGAGCGCGAATGCCGCCAGCAGCTGAAGGCCGGACGCCGCGCGCTCGTGGTCAACTTCCGTGACACGGAACTGGTCAACAGCATAGGCATCTCCATTCTCATGGGGGTCATAGACGCCGCCGAAGACGAAGGCGCGCAGCTGGTCTTCTCAGACATGAGCGCACAGACCGTGGAGCTTTTCGAGATGCTCGGGCTGACGCGTTTTGTCGCGCTGGCCAAGACGGAAGAAGAAGCCTTGATGACGCTCAAGGAATTCGCGGTAGCGCAGCAAGGCGCAGGCCACTGAGGAAACTGTAACCCGCCATGGTTATGCAGGAAAGTTTACAGAAGAAGCTTTTACATACCTTCGCCGCGCTCGCAGACCTGGGGCAGGAGATAGCCGGGACGAACGATTTCGAAGAGATGGTGCGCACCTCTCTCCATCTGTTGCTGGGCACGCTCGCCATACGACGCGGCGCACTCGCCGAATACGACGAAACCGAGCGCCTCCTGCGATTCATAGTCGTGCGCGGCCTGGGCGACCAGATCCACGAAGACATTCCTGTTGAAGACGAAGACCTTGAGAGCCTGATGAGACTGGACTCGCAGGGCGTCTCGCTCGCCGCAGAAGATGCCGAGCCGAGCCGCTTCGTAGAAAAGCACCTGACCCGCTTTGATTTCACACACTTTGAGCTTCTGATCCCCCTGATTGTTCGCGGCCGCCTGGCGGGAATCGTCCTGCTGGGTAAGAAGGCGAGCGGGGAGCCTATCTCAGCCGAAGACAAAGAGACTATAAGCGCAATGGCCCGTCACATAGGCGTGGGCCTGAACACACATCGCCTGATGGTCGAGCTTGAGCGGAAGGCGGAGGAGAACCGCAGCCTTTACGACGGCTTGCGCGGTATCTACCAGGACACCGTTCGCGCCTTCGCCTCCGCCATAGACCTCAAAGACAAATACACGCAGGGTCATTCCGAGCGCGTTGGCCGCTACAGCGAAATCATCGCGCGCGAGATGGGCTGGAGCGACGAAGAGGTGGAAGGCATAGCCATAGCCGGCTATCTGCACGACATTGGAAAGCTGGTGGTCGAGCGCGACATAATCAACGCGCCCTATAAGATTGACGCCAAGAAGTCGAGCGAGCTGAACCGACACCCGGCCGCAGGCTTCGAGATCCTTTCTCCGATTCGTCACCCGTACGCGGACATCCCGTTGATGGCGCGCCATCATCACGAGCGCGTTGACGGCCGCGGCTACCCGGACGGCCTCAAGGGCGACGAGATTCACATAGGCGCGAAGATAGTCAATCTTGCGGACTCCTTCGACGCCATGACAACCGACCGCCCCTACAAACGCCGCCGCTCCTTCGAAGATGTCGTGGACGATTTGCGCCGCAACACGGGCAAGCAGTTTGCGCCCGAAGTCGTCATCCCATTCTGCCGCGCAATCCTGAAAGAGATAGAGGGAGAGACGAAGGATCGCCGCGTCGTCAAGATGCTCGGCCGCGACTACCTCAACCCGGACAGAGACATACCGCTACTTAAAGATTTAATAGCAGAGCTTGAATCAGGCGTGTACGCTAGCCCCAGCCGCAGCGCATAAAGCCGGGGCGTGTGAAGAAGACGTTTACAGGCTGAAGCTTTTACTTCCTATCTGGGCTGTATGCGCAGGCTGAAGCCGCAGATGTCTATTTTTTCGTCGGGGGCGACCTGCGTGGCCGTGTCGCGCGGAAGCTCATGCCCGTTGACAATCGTAGAGTTGCGCCCCTTTGGAGTGATCCAGTAGCCGCCCTGTTCGTCCATGCTGAGGACTGCGTGTATGCGGCTGACTTCAGGATCGCCTTTGAGCGGCAGGTCTACCGTCACCGAGCGCGAGCCGCGACCGATTGTAATCTCCTGCTTGGTAATGGGCACGACCGATTGGCGCACGCCCTTGTACCAGACCTCTACGTTGAAAAGCTCCGTGACGCGCGGTCGCACCACCGTCGCCTCGCTTTCGGCAGCTTCGGTTGCGGGAACGGCCGCACTGCCGCCGCCGCCGTCAAGAGCCTGTGCGACCATCTCGGGCGTGAGTCCGCCCGGAAGAGAAGTCTTCATCAGCTCAGGCGGGCGCGCGGTGACCATCGTGTGGCCGGATTCGGTTTCGTCCCAGACGGGTTGAACGCGGAACTCACCTTTGTTGAGGGTTCCGTCCACGCGCAGCTCCACCGCGAAGGATTTCGTGGCAAGCTGAGTCTGGCCCGCCAGCTCGCGCGCGCGCTCGGACAAGACCGTGTAGAGGCCGTGCTCAAGGCCGCGACGCTTCTCGCCCTGCCAGTCCTTATCGTCTTCGTTACTGAGATAAACAATGTATTCGCGCGGGATGTAGGTTGGCCCGCCCGGCGGCGTGAACATCTCGCGCTGCATCACGGCTTCGACTTCTCGCGCGACCTTGACCAAGAATTCTTCCCAGACGCGGCGCGGGCGCGATTGCTCGTCCGCAGCCTCAAGCGGATCGTTCGCGCCTTCGCCGTCAATCCATTTACGAATGGATTCAAGCAGTCCCACAGTAATTTTTCTCCTCTATCCTGGGAATCATATCGCACTACGAAGCTAAGTCTATAACTTTTTTACCCATCCACCCACGCGTCACAGTATTTGTAGCCCCGACTGTAGAAGAGGCTTCGACCTCGTACCACTTGTCGTCGTCGCTCACTCGAAGGACGCGCACGCGCGCGCCCCTTTCGACAATCGTGATGATGGTATCGTCGCCGACCGCAGGCGCGTTGCGAATGTAGGCGCGTTTGTTGACCACGCCGTCGCGTCCGGCCGCGTCTCTTTGATTAGAGGTGGCCGTCGCGCCTCCGGCCCTCCAGAGCGGCCACCGGCCGCGAAAATAATTATGCGTCGCAAGAAGCATTCCGGCAAATGCCAGAACCAGCACGGCTGCTACCAGCAGTCGCGCCCAGCGACCCGAAAGACGCGCGGCTGGCGGCGACGGGCGCTGCCTGGCGACGGGCGCGTCCGAGAAAGCATCTATAATCTCGTGCGCTTTCTGGCGCTGGGCAACCGGCGCGGTCTGATTATTATCTTCCGCCACGCGCACGACGATGCGCGGGCGCTCCTTGACGGCGATGTTCGATTCCTTCAGTTCCTGCGAAGAATTGAAGCGGGGACGCGGCGGCGCAGCTTTATTAGGAGTTTCCGAATTCTCAAGCAGGCTCGCGCTCGCGCGACGATTAGCGTCGGTGCCGTTATCTCTTGGCTTCAATGGCCGCGTAGGCGGAAGCCCTGCGTCCGATAGCTCGTCCCAGAATTCCTGAACCGTTTGATAACGCGCCTCGGGACGCATCTCTGTGGCTCGCCTGAGAACTCTCAAAACCGCAGGAGCCCATTCGTGCTTTGCTATCTCTTCGGGCAGGTCTGTTATCTGCCTGTGAGAGAAGCGGCGCGGCGCTGAGCCGGTCAGGAGCGTGTAGACGGTCTTGGCAAGCGAAAAGATGTCCGCGGCGGGAGTCAGCTGCGGGTTCGCGTTATGTAGAACCCCCAGATCAAGCGCGCCTGTTTGAACCACAGGGTTATGCTCGGGCGCGGCGTAGACGTTCGTGCCCACGCGTGTGATAGCGCCTTCCGTTGCTTCAAGCTTGGCCACGCCGAAGTCCGCAATCTTAACAATCTGACGGTCTGCCGAGAGAAGAAGATTCTGCGGCTTGATGTCGCGATGAATTACTCCGCAGCGGTGCGCGTACGCAAGCCCCGCACAGACCTGCTCAAGATAAAAGAGAGTCTCTTTCAGCTTCAACGGCTCTATGCGGCAGAGCGTGGCAAGGTCTCCGCCCGACATGTATTCGATCACAAGGTAATGAAAGGTGGTGCCGGAGAGGTCTATGGCCGTGCCGTGTCCGAGGCGGCTGATGATATTCGGATGGCGAACTCGGTCAAGGGCGACCGCCTCGTTCTGAAAATTTTCAATCAGCGTGCGCTCAAGGTCTAAGTCGGGCGTGCCTTGCAGGAAGACGTTGAGCGCTTTGATGACCACCATAGGCGGCATCTCGTCCACGGCCGCCCGGTCGCGCGCCATGTAAATCTCAGCGTAGCTGCCGCGTCCCAGACAATCCTGAACATCGTAGCGCCCGTCCAGCCTGCAATTTTGAAGCTTCAGCTCAGTCATTCCCAATCCGCTTACATTAGAACCATTCGCAGGCTAAGGGGATGCCTACAGGCGGGGGATAGGGGTTAGGGAGAGTTAAAAGAAGATCTACTTCACTTTCTTTTACCACCCTCTATCCTCTATTTGAAAAGGGCTCGCGCGCCGCAAGGCTGACCGCAGCCCTTTTTCAGTCCCCGCTTCTTCACCCGTGCTCTCAACTACTGAGGCGGCAGGCGTGCCGCCATGTTCAGGAAGCCTTACGCGGCCCCAGTTCTCATCTGCCTCTGGCTGTGCCGGTAGAAGTCGGCAACCCATCCTTCTTTACGCTAATCGTCTCAAGTCCGTTCAATGCATTCCTGACCTCTACGAAGTCCTGAATCTTCTGAGCAGCCGCGAGCTTGCCCAGGAGCACTTCCGTCCTGAGCGGAGAGACCTCCGTCGTACTTTTCTGATCTAGCTTGATCAGGGCATTGTTGAATGCCTTGAGTGACTGGTTATAGTCGCGGCTTAAGAAGAGAGCGCGACCATATAGATACAGAAACTCCGGATCGGTCATGTCCAGCGGCTGTTTGTTCTCCTGGTTGGCCTTGGGCTTAGCCTCCTTATCAAGCCAGTCCTGCGGGTCTTTGTCCACGCGCGCTCGGCCCTGCTCGAAGGTGGAGGGCTGAGGGGCGGGCGGCGGCTCCGGCTCATTGGCGGCTGCTGTGGCCGATTGCGTCGCGTCCGTTCGCTGCCTCTGGTAAAACATGCCGCCGTAAAAGGCAGCCGCGCCGACTATGCCCAGCAGGAGCAGGAACGCTATAGCGCGCATCAGGGACTTGAAGGCGCTGCGCGGCCTAGGGCTACTCTCAACCGCGCGCGTGACGGCCATCTCGGCAGCCGGTAAAGCAGCCGGAGCCGCAGGCTTTGCCGCCTCAAGGGTCGCCGCAGTCTTTGAAGGCATATCCACTGTGTCGTGAAGCGAGCTATCCAACGGCGCGGTGGTCGCTAATCCCGGCTGTGCCTGCTGAACGCCGCCGAGGGTGGCCTGTAACGCCGCCGGACGCTCTGTCACGAGCGTGCGCTCTTCATCCAGTGAAGCAACCACGGTCGTCTCGCCTACGCGAACTATCACAGCTGTCAGGTTGTCCTCGGCCCCTCGCTCATAGCAACGCCGCTTCATCTCCTCGCAGGTGGCGTTCAAATCCGTGCCTTCCGTCAGAAGCTCGCGCAGCTCCGGATCCGGAATGTGTCGTGTGATGCCATCGGAGCAGAGAAGAAAGCAGGTGCCGTCATCTATCTCCATGGTTTTGAGGTCAACCTCGACCGTATCCTCCGCGCCGAGCGCACGGCTGATGACGTTTCGGCTCGGATGATTCGAAGCCTGTTCGGGCGTCATGCGGCCTGCGCGCACCTCTTCTTCCACGACCGAATGGTCAGCCGTTTCGCGGTGCAGCTTGCCGTCCGGCGCCAGGCGATAGAGGCGCGAGTCGCCCACGTGGCCGATGGTGGCGACGCGGCCGTCCAGATGAAGCGCTACGATTGTAGTGGCCATCATGGAGAGCTTGGGGTGCTCGCGTGCCATGCTGTGTATGGATGAGTTGGCGCGCTGGATGGCTATTTCCAGCAGGTCTTCAACGTCTGCGCCCGGCTCTATGTGGCGAAAGGCTTCGTCCAGAACTTCCATGGCCGTCTGCGAAGCTACTTCGCCCGCCTGCGCGCCGCCGACGCCGTCTGCAACCGCGAAGATTCGACGCTCAGGGTCAGAGAGAAAAGAGTCTTCGTTGAGCGGCCGCTTTTTACTCAAGCCACGGTCGCTGACGACCGCGGCACTTAATTTTATGCCGTTGTTTGACTGTTCTTTCATTGAACTGCCTCTGGAATTGAGGGATCTCTTTTGGCCTGCTGACGCACGGTCGTGGCGGCGACGATAGTGTCGCGCGCGTTCAGGTGCGAGAAGGCCATAAGCATTCCGAGCATGGCAAAGCTTGTCATTAAACTGAATCCGCCATGGCTGACAAAGGGCAGCGTGATTCCCGTCATCGGTAGGGCGCGTGTGATGCCGCCTATGTTGACGAGCGCCTGAAAGCCTATGAAGGCCGTCAGCCCGGCCGAAGAGAGCTTGGTAAACATATCACGCGAGTCAATCGAGGTGCGCACGCCGGCGCAGACGAAGACTATGATGGCCAGAATTACGATAGCTCCGCCCGTCAGCCCCAGCTCCTCGCTGATAGCCGCGTAAATGTAGTCCGAGTCGGCAATAGGAATCAATTCCGCAAAGCCCAGTCCGATGCCGCGCCCCGTCGTCCCGCCCGAAGCTACGCCGAAGATGGCCTGCGCGGGCTGGAACGCTAAATCGTCGAACCACACGTCGCGGTTAAACTTCTGCGCGTCGAAGCTCTTCTCCATTATCTCTCGCTGGCCGGACTTGTCCCACTTCTCGCGCTCCTTGGCAAGCGCCTTGTCATACTTCTCCTTCCACCAGGGGGTGTCGGGCGTGGGCGGCGTGAAGCCGTCCAGCCACAGGTGAAAGCGCTGCTGTATGCGGTCGGGAAGCACTGCCTTGACGGGACGCGCGAGCGCCGGAAGCAGCGGGACTTTCTCCTGCAAGTCGCGCGGCAGTGCGCCCACGACCAGGATGCCTACGACCAGAGCCATGGAGCCTACGAAAAGCAGTAGCTGCGGCCAGCGCCTGACGGCCACCATGTAAAGTGTCGCGTAGGCTCCGCTGAAGACGAGCATCTGCCCGAAATCCTTCAGGACGAAGAAGGGAAGGAATGGAAGAATCGCCATGACGACGAGCGGCACCACGTCCTGCGCCCGGGGCAAGCCCCAGTAGGTACGCGCAAGGTCTTTATAGCGCGCGGTCAGTATGCCCGCGAAGCCCAGAAGAAAGGGAATCTTCGAAGGCTCCCACGGCGTCATGTTCTCGACCTTACCGGCTTGAGACGTGACGACGGCGGCCGCCAGCGGAACCAGCGTCACAAGGACTATGAGAAAGCTGTGGCGCTGAATCCAGAGCAGCACGCGGTCTTTCGTACAGAGCCAGAAGGAGAGGGCGAAGAGCATAAAGGAGATGAGTGGAATCCAGGTCGAGCCTGAAACAAGCGCGTCTCCTATGGTGTACTTGGCCTGCTTTGCCCTTGAGTCTTCGATGGGGACGGCCTGGGGCGGTGTGGCCGGCAATCCCATCATCTGCTTTTTATCCGCCGTGTAGGTCTCCTGTATGAAGCGCTCGCGCATCACGCCCGTCTTCTCTTCGCGCGCCGCCTCCTTCGTGCCACGCGGGGCATTATATTCAGGGTCGCTGTAAAGGCGATACTGAACCATAGTGCCCACCGCGAAGAGGAGTATGGCTGCGGTGAAGAGCGTCCAGTTGCCCACGAAACGCATCACGCGCGTCAGCCAGAAGACAAGAATGGTAATCGGAACAAAGAGCAGCAGGTCACGCATGCCGCTCACCCAGGAGGTCTGGTAGCCCCGTATGAGACCGGCGCGGTGAATGGCGTAATAGCCCACTATCTCAAAGGCTATGATGATGAAGAGCGCAACAAGATGCGATGAAGCCCTGTTTTTCATAAATTAAAATCTAATTCGTAATCTCAACCCTATGTGCTTACCGCCTGCCGCGATTTTCGGCCTGCATGGTCTGTGTGGAGTTGCCGGGGCTGCCGCCCAGCAGCCCTAGCGCTTTGGCCCTCAGGACAAGCTGAGCGGCAATCGGCGCTGCGTACTTTCCGCCATATACACGCGTTTCGCCGATGCGCCCTTCCACCACTATGGCCAACACAAGTTGCGGATTCTCTATAGGAGCGACGCACAGAAACCAGGCGTCTATGCGCGGCTGCTCGGCTATGATGAGCTCTTCGTACTGGCGTATGACTGCACCCGTCTTTGGGTCTTTCTGCTGGACGATTCTGGTTCTGGGAGCGCCTGTATTCGGGTCGTATTCGGGAATGTTCTTCTGCGCGGTTCCCGTTTTGCCGCCCGTATTGATACCTGCTGCCTTGACTGGCGCCATGGCCCCTCTGCCTGTTCCGCCCTCGTTGACCGACTGCATAATCCTTCTCATATCGGCAGCGTTCTGCGGCGAGACTACCTGATTGAAGACTTCGGGCGGACGGTCTTCTTCAATCTTGGGCTTCATCAGCTTGCCTTCCATATTGGCGACCGTTGAGGCAAAGAGCGCCATCTGAAAAGGGGTCTGCTGCCCAGCGTAGCCCTGTCCGAAACCTTCCAAGGCCGTGTCATATCTTCGCATCTTCGGGTTTGTAACAATCCAGGATTGTGTTGGCGCTATGGCGCGACGGATCGCAGCCGTGCTGGCGTTCCATAACTCAGGCGCAGGCCGGCCCTGCCCTTCGCCGCTCGTGCCATTGTAAGTACCCAGGCCCGTCAGTTCACCGGCCTTTCTCAGATTATCCGGCCCCAGTGTGACAGCGAGGTTGGCGAAATACTGGTTGCTGGAGTGCTGGTAGGCCTGCAGCATTTCCATAAGGCCGCAGGTGCCCGTCTCGCATGAGCCGTTGTCGTCCGTTATGGGCCGCGCACCAGGCTCTGCCACGTAGCCACCGCCCGTGCCTACGTAAGTATGGTTCTGCTTGCCTGCTACATAAGCGGCAATCATAGTGAAGGTCTTGAAGGTGGAGCCAGGCACGTAGTAGGCGTTAAGCACGCGACTCAGGAGCGGGTTCTCACGCTTGTCCGCGTTCAGTCGCGCCCAGGTGGTTGCGTCCCGAACCTCTTTCAGGCTGAATGAAGGATTGCTGTAAAGAGCAAGCACCGCGCCCGTCTGTGGATTGATAGCTATGATTGCGCCATTTCGACCCGACTTGGCCAGTTCTTCAGCCACAGCCTTTTGGAAGTCCCGGTCAATGGTGAGCTTCACGTCCTGCACGGCGGCCTGCATGACGGGCTTACCCTGCACTATCTCCAGTGCTTCCGGCACGACAGAGCTTTGAATGCCGAAGAGGGCGCGCTCAAGACCAGGGTCTCCGAGGTCCGAGCCGAACAGGTGCGCCATCTCTTTATCCATGGGATACATGCGCTCTAACTCGTTGCCGTTCTTTTTATAGTAGGCGAGCGCCCTGTCAAGCTTTCCCGTGCGGTCAAGAATCCAGCCCCGCAGCGTCGATTCCGCCAGCCGCCGGTTGCGCATGTCCCTGTAGCGGGCTTCCTGAAAACGCTCGTTCTCAGCCGAAGCATACTTTGCCCAGTAGACGTGCAGGCCGAAGACCCCGAGCGCCATCAATACGAAAAAGATTCTAAGGGCGCGCAGGCCACGGTTGGTGGCCGTGGAGCCAAGCTTTCGCCGTACCTCTTCGGGCAAATCCTGCGACGCGATGGCTGCCAGACCGGTGCGCCTGCGCCTGTTCCTGATAAGCGAAACCAGCAGAAGCAGAATCATGAGGGCGAGCCCGCCCATGTAAACCAGACTCAGAAGCGCGGGCTCTTTTTCCGGCACGGGAAAGCTCTGCGCCGGGGCTGCCACCTGTGCGGCTTGCTGTAATAGTAGAATTGCGTACATAAATTTATGCTCTGCGAAAGCGAACCTCTATGTTGCCGAAGCCTACCACGTCGCCGTCCTCTATCTGACGAGACTCTCCGTAAGCTATGCGGCGGCCGTTGATAAATGTGCCGTTGGTCGAGCCCGTGTCGGCGACCATCAGCGTGCCTTCACGATTCATGACGAGCGCCGCGTGAATCTTCGAGACGCTGTTGTCGTTTAAATGCAGGTCGTTGTCCGAGCCGCGGCCCACGCTGACGCGACGCCCGCCCGGCTTAAAAGAGAGAACCTTTTCCTTTGGCCCGTCCGGCATGGTCGCACGCGCGACGATGTTTACCTCGTGAAGCTTCGGCGCAGCCTTTGGAATATCTACCTTGCCAAGCTCCGCAGCCCTGCGGCGCTCTTCATCGGCCTGCCGCAGCTCCTCTTCGAACTCGCCGAAGGTAGGGTCAACGGCTATGCCCGTGATGAAGATGTCAACCTCGGTTTCAATCGTCACGGGCGCGAGCGTTCGGTAGCGATGGTCGTTGATGTGGTCAATGGCTGCGGCCAGGACTTCGTGCTCAAGAGCTTCCAGGACATCCGGCGCGGCCTCCGAGTGCG
>DASVVZ010000292.1:0-2633 GCA_036389875.1 Pyrinomonadaceae bacterium | reverse complement strand
GACGGGAGAAAACTGTTTCATCTTGTCACGGCTTTTTGAATCTGGCTTCTATGGCCGTGCCGTTTCGCTCTCCGTGCCGCAGGGTCAGTTGTGGGTAGGTTGCCGGTTCGTCCTCTGCTTGCTCCAGCTCCAGAAGTTTCTCGGCTTCTTCGATGGCCTTCTCTTCCCCTTCGATCTCCGCGAAGAGGCCGAAAGGAAGCTCGTCCATAACGATTATTGCGCCGGCAAGATGCCAGGTCTCGCGGCGCTTCTCATAGACAAGCTCGGGCGAGAGGCCCATCGCGTCCAGAATAGCTGCGAGCGCTTCCGGGTTGTCGACGCCCGTCTCCTCTTCCCGCTGCCGCTTGATGCTGGAAGACGAAGGATAACGCTCTTTGTAAGTCAGAATTGCCCTGCCTTCGACACGTCGCACGCGCAGGATGGAGCGGCCCGGCACCAGATTCCCGCCCGTGTAAATCGTGTTCTCTTCAAACTCCAGCCCCTCGCGCTCAGCCCGCACTTCCCTCAACCGCAGAGAAAGCCGCTCGCGCAGCTCCGGGCTCAGCCTGTACTTCTTCTCGATCTCAATACCCATAAACAGTTTTCAGTTCTCAGTTTTCAGCAACGGAAAGACATACTGCATGGTCTTACTCAAAACTGAAAACTGCTTTTATGATTGCCGCACCCAGCGAATGACCTCCGGGATGGAGGCGCGCTTGCCGTACATCAGCATGCCTATGCGGTAGACCCGCGCGGCCAGCCAGAGCAGCAGCAGGATTGTCACGACGCCTATCGCAATGGAGAGCGCGATTTCCCAGAAGGGCGGCTGCTGTGTGACTATGCGCACCATCATCGTTATAGGCGACCAGAACGGAACCATAGAGGCCCAGAAGGCGAAAGAAGAGTTGGGGCTGCGCATGACCGCGAAGGATAGATAAAAGCCTATCATCAGCAGAAAGATGACTGGCAGCGCGACCTGCCCGCCCTCCTGCGCCGTAGTCACCATGGCCCCCACCAGCGCGTAAATGGTGGCGTAAATAAAGTAGCCCAGCAGAAAGAAGATTATGAAGTAGATGATGAGCGAAGGGGGAATCTGCGGCAGCTCAACGGGAACGCCGCTTGCCGCCAGCATCCCTACTCCGTAAAGCGCAAATAGTATGAAGACTATGGCCCAGATGCTGTACTGCGTCAGGGCTACGAGCGACACTCCAATCAGCTTTCCCATCATCAGCGTGAAGGAGCGAACAGAGGAGAAGAGCAGCTCGGCTATGCGCGTCTCCTTCTCTTCCACTACCGCGCTCAGGATGACCTGCCCGTAGGTGACGAGCATCAGGTAGATTAGAAAGCCTATGACGAGCACGAGGATAAAGCCCCCGCCCGTATCGCGCTCGCTCCCCTTCTCCGTAATGCGCTGAGACTCCATACGCACGGGGCGGCTTATGTCGGCGAAAATAGTTGCGGGAACATTTGCTTCGGCAATTATCTGGTCACGTATGGCCTTGGCTACGCGGCCGCGTATCTGATCCATGGTGACCACGTCGCCGGTGTTGCGGCCGTGATAGCTTATCCGGCCGGTAGTCAGAACGTCGCGCGGGATGATTAGATAGCCGTCCAACTGATTGCTGCGCACGCGCCCGCTCAACTCCCTGGCGGCATCTTCCGTGCTTCGACCGTTGAGGTTAAACGACTCCACCCTGTAGCTACCGCTCATGGCGCGGCTGGCCTGTCGCACGCTGTCGTCAGGAGTGGAGTTGAGGTTCCTGACAGGACTGTTCTCCGAACTTTCTTCCTGGCCTTTATCCAGAATGCTCTCATCCACCAGCGAGGCGCGCACGCGCTCGTACATCTTGCCCGTCTCGTCAACTACGGCTATGCGAGTGGGCTCGCCCGCCTTGATGCCGAAGACCAGCGCGGGAACGACCGAGAAGAAGACCAGCATGAGCGGCCCCAGGATTGTCCAGACCACGAACATGCGCGAGCGCACGCGCTGAAGATATTCACGCTTGATGATTGCCAGAAGCTTGTTCATCGGTTTCGTCAACTTTGGTGATAAAGATGTCGTGCAGGCTTGGCTCCACAAGCTCGAATTTCGTCACACGCGCCCCCGCGCCGACGAGCCGCCTCAGAAGCTCCTGCGCGTCCGCGCCCTCCGCGAGCAGAGCCTCCATCTCGTCGCTGCGCTGCACGACTTTGGCAACGAGCCGCGTATCCTTAAGCACGCTCGTATCGCCCTCCTCTACGCGAAGCGCTACGGCGTTTCGCCCGAAGCTTCTCTTGATATCACGCAGGCTTCCGTCCAGCACCTTGCGCGAGCGGTTAAGCAGGCAGATGTCGTCGCAGAGTCTTTCGGCCTGTGCCATCATGTGCGTGGAAAAGATTATGGTCTTGCCCGCTGCCTTCAGCTCCAGCACTATCTCTTCCAGCAGGTCTGCGTTCTTGGGGTCTAGACCCGAGAATGGCTCGTCCAGGATTAACAGGTCCGGGTTGTGCATGACCGTGACTATGAACTGAATCTTCTGCTGCATCCCCTTCGAAAGCTCATCGGCCTTGCGGTTCTTCCAGTCCGAAAGCTTGACGCGCTCTAGCCAGCTGTCCATCACCTCCTCGGCCTTGCGCCCGGTCAGTCCCTTCAAAGCGCCGAAGAAGCGTAGCTG
>DASVVZ010000291.1:0-1881 GCA_036389875.1 Pyrinomonadaceae bacterium | reverse complement strand
CGCTACGAGGGCGAGCATCTGGTGCTCTATTACAACGACCGCGCGCTCTTCAACAGGACGGCAGACCACAGCACGGGCGGATACCACCCGATTCTGCAATAACGGGTCTTGAGAGAACCCAAAAGCCAGGCGACTTTTAAGAGAAGATGTGAAGAAAACAGTTAAGGCCGTCCCTATCCCGGGGCGGCCTTAACTGTTTGATGCCCGCTGATGGATTCGAACCAACGACCCCTCGCGTGTGAAGCGAGTGCTCTACCACTGAGCCAAGCGGGCAAGCAGCTTTAATTAACCAGTCTTGAGAGAATAACTGCGCCGCTTCAGATCTGTCAAATTAGGGAAATTGCCGCGATGGCTTTTAAAATTTCCCTTATTCTTCCGTCCATCCGGTCATGAGAAAGGTGTAGCCGGCGAGGTCTCCTTCGCACAGGATTCTTTTGCCGACGAGCTTTTCCAGCGCTTCGTCGAAGAAGGGATTTCCGCCCTTGCGGCGCAGGACGTACTCGCCTTTATCCGTAGTCAGTACGATTGCCTCGCGCTCGCTCTTCGAGCCCGCTGCGATGAGCTTTCTGATGACGCTTCCCTTGAGCTGCATATGGAGTACGGGGCCGGGAAGAGGTTCCGTCCTTCCTCCGCTGAAACCTGACCGGCCCCTTATCTTAGCTGTTAATCCTACTGTCTCGCGACTCATTACTTCGCGTGAAGCTCACGGACTGAGACAATCTGCCCGTCAACTTCTTTAGCCACCAGCGCGACGACAGTGGCCACGGGCGGCTGCGGCGTCGTGGCTGGCGGCCCTGCCTTAGCTCCGCGCGTTCTCCCCCTGGTAGTTGAGCCCGTAGCCGCCTGCCCGTCCGTAGCGCTTCCCATAATGACGTGGAAAGCGGTTGAGGGAGGCCGCATGGCCTTCATGCTTCGCGTCATGGATTTCGGCTCCGGGGCGCGCTCTATGCCGAAAGAGAGGACTTCGGCGCTTCGCAGGTTGGCGCGTGAAGCCAGCCGCCGCAGCTCCGCCTGAACGGAGCTGCTTATGCTCGCGCCACGCGTTCCCGCGCCGCGAGTCGTCCCGGTTGTCCTGCGCTCGACAGCCACCGGATGGTTCTCGGCCAGCCATAAGCCTTTGTTGAGTAGCTGGCGGCGAACGTCCGCACGCGTGGCTGCTGCGGCTTCAAACGAAGCCTTTGCGCCGCGAGTCGTGCTCGTACGCGCGGCAGGCGCCGCGACGGGAACGACCGAAGGATCGCCGTACAGGTTGAATTGTGCGAGCGTCTTCAGGTCAACCGGATCAAGCTCAGGCGAGGATTCTATGAAGCGCTGCCTGGCTTCCAGGGCCGCGCGTCCGGTGCTGGCCCCATTAAGAACGCTGCGAAGGAAGTACTGGCAGATGAGGTCTGCCGAGCCGTTGCCTTCCGCGGGGCCGTAGGCCACGGTCGTAGAGCCGAAGAACCCATAAGCCTTATTGCCCAGATAAGTATTGCAGATTCCGGGCTGACCGTTTGAAAGGTTAGGGTTGTAAAGCTCGCCGCCGTAGCAGCACTCTGCCGCCACAATCGTGCCCTCTTTAATCTTGCCGTTAAAGAATGAAGCGTCGTGCGCTTTAGGATAGCTGCCGCCGCGCTGCCCGTAGAAGTTAGCGTCTGCCTGTGCGCCGTGGCAGTTTATGAAATGTGTGCGGCGCTGTATAAGCGCGGACTCCCACCTGGGGCCTTTATCAGGGGCAAGCTGTAGGTCTTTGGCAGAGCCGAAGAGGTTCGTCAGGCTTATCTCCGTGGAGCCGCGCCAGACCTCCGCGCTGATTCCGAGATAGCTGGAATAGTCAGCAGCCTTGAGCGACTTGTACTGCACGGCGACTTCTATGATGCGTATCAGGTAGTCCAAGTCCGC
>DASVVZ010000290.1:0-1505 GCA_036389875.1 Pyrinomonadaceae bacterium | reverse complement strand
GGCGAGCGTTCTTCGCCGCGCATACTCATAGCTGTCGGGGCTATGCTAATATCGCAGAGAATTTGAAGCTTAATCAGGGTACGCCTGCCACTTCGGCGCAGGCAACGAAGTGCTCCTTCCGGTTCCGTACAAAAAGCCAGTCATGCACCGTCTGCCATCGAACAATCGCCGGGCCACGAGCCTGCTGGCTCTCATGCTGGCTCTCATCTCGATCTGTGCCGGGTGCCGCACCGGCACAAAACTCCCCGAGAAATCTACTCCCGAGTACAAAGAGGTCGTGCGGGCGTTCTACGTTGGGCTGGCCGCGCTTCAGGTGGGGGATGACGTGCGGGCCGACAGCCGCCTTGCCGACGTGACGCGGCTGGTGCCGGACGAGCCCGCGGGCTGGGCCAACTGGGGGCTTCTGGCCCTGCGCCAGAGGAACCACGACGCGGCTGCCGAGAGGCTTGAGAAGGCACGCTCGCTCGCGCCTGAAAGCGACAGCATCTCGTACCTCGTTGGGCTTCTTGAAAGCAGTCGCGGCCGTTCGGCCGAGGCCATAGCCGCGCTCGGTAAAGCCGTCGAGCAGAATCCAAAAAACCTGCGCGCCGCATACAAGCTGGCGGAAGAGACGGAGCGGCAGGGAGGCGAACAGAGCGAGGCCGAAGTTCAGCGACTGATGCAGAAGATACTGGAAGCTCAGCCTGAGAATCTGGCGGCGCTGCTTGAGCTGGGGCGCATCAGCGCCAAGCGCGGCGACGCAGAGACCCTGCGCTCCACTGTGGATAAAATCGCCGCGCGCTCCGCCAGCTGGCCCGCGGAAGTGCAGCAGCAGTTGAGCGCCCTACAGGCTTCGGTCTCTGACCCGCGCCAGGCCGCCACTCGAATCGCCTTCCTGCGCAACGTGCTGGTGCGCGTGCCGGAGTATCGCCGGAGTCTCTCGCAGGTTAAGCCGCCGCCGGGCGAGGAGGCGGAGCCTTTCACGAAATTCCTGCGCATGGTAGCGCCCGTTTTCGCGCCCGCACCTAATGACACTGCGCTCAGCTTCACGCCCGAAGAGATCCCCGCCGAGGAGGGCGCTCGCTGGAATTGGGTCGGAGCCGTTTCCATGAACGGCGACGGAGCGCCCGTACTGATAAAAGCGAATGCTCGTGAAGTTCGACTGGCCGGAGGCGCTAACTTTCCATTTCCGGGCGGGCCATCTGCCGTTTCACCGAAACCGGAAGCAATAGCGGGCATCGATTTCAACTATGATTTCAAGACAGACCTGGTGCTGGCCGGCGCGGGCGGCGTGCGCCTCATGCGTCAGGAAAATCCAGGCGCGTTCGTTGATGTGACGGCACAGACGAAGCTGCCAGCCTCCATCACGAACGGCGTCTACACGGGAGCGTGGGCCGCAGATGTCGAAGCGGACGGCGACCTGGATATTGTTCTCGGAGCAGAGAGCGGCCTGCCTACTGTCTTGAGAAACAACGGGGACCAGACCTTCGCGGAGAATCATCCCTTCGCCGGAGTCAACGGCCTGC
>DASVVZ010000289.1:0-7692 GCA_036389875.1 Pyrinomonadaceae bacterium | reverse complement strand
TGCTTCAGGGCGGTGCGCCGCGCGCCGAGATAGACGCCTTCAAGCTCTGGCTGGCCTTCATAGATCACGGCGACACAAAGACGGACAACCAGAAGTTCACCTGTCTCAAATGGACGAAGAGCGGTAACACGCTGACCTGCGAGCCGGGCCAGGCCGTCTTCTACGTCAGCGACATGGGCTCCACCTTCGGCTATTCCAGCTCCAGCGAGAAGAAGGCCACGCTCAACGGATGGAGAGGGAAAGACCCTATACGCGTGAGCAACGGACGCTGCACGACTACGGCCAAGAGCGTGGGCGATGCCGGCATCAGCGAAGCAGGCCGCGCGCTGCTGGCCAAAGAGCTTCAGAGGTTGCTCGACGCGGAGAAAGAGAACGGTCTGATTACCAGGGTGTTCCGCGCCTCGCGCAACGCCGAGCGAGACCAGCCCGCAGAAGCCTGGGCGGCGGAGTTCATACGCAAAGCCCGGACAATCATAGACGCTCGCTGCTCAAACTAAACAGGCCGGGATTTCAATCAGAAAGGGCAGGCAGCAAATAATTGCTGCCTGCCCTTCTTTCATCTTTGATATGCGGATGAGTGGACTCGAACCACCACGATGTCGCCATCACGGGCTTCTGAGACCCGCGCGTCTACCAGTTCCGCCACATCCGCATAAACTGGAAAACCGAATATACGGACACGCCCGCCCGAGTGTCAAGCGAGCAGAGAAAAGCGAAAAGTAAAAAGGCAAAAGTGAAGAAGGAGAAGCAATATCTTCTTTCTCTTCTACCTTCGCCTTCCCCTTTTTATGGCCGGCCCAGTATATCGCCCAGGATGGTGCCTACGCGGCCGCGAGTGCTGCGCCCGCTCCTGTTGCTATAGCCCTCCTCGTAGCCCTGTTTGAAAGCTTCGCGGAAGCTGCTGCGATAAGTCTCTAAGTCGCCGTAGCCGTTGTCGTAACCCGCCGTCGCATCGCGGTAAGTGCCGTATGACTCCGGGCTGTAGCGGCGGCCCGACGCCCTGTCGGCCTGACCGGCGTTGAAGCCTTCCTGATAGCCTATGCTCTGAGCCCGGCGGCGAATGTCCGTCCGGTCGTAGGAGCCGTCGTTGCTGCGACGGTTGCGCCCGTACCTGTAGTCTCTATCGTCGTCGCGATAATCGTCGTCATCGTCACGGTCATCGCGGTTGCCGCGAGGGCCGCGCCCGTCCCAGCGCCCGTCGCGCGCGTCATGGCCGTTCTTGAATTTTCCGGCCTTCTTATCCTGGCCTCGACCGCGACCTCTGCCCTGAGCCTGTGCGACGCTCGGAGCGCCTACAACGAAAATGAGGGTTAGCAGGGCTGCCCACAGAGCTATCCTTTTATTAAGAGTTACGTTCATGGCTTCCTCCACAGAATCTTTTTAGCTTAACGCCGAACATCTTGGCAAATGCTTTTTCTGAAATTACGTGAGAACACACCTAGGGGGCAGGTAGTTGATAACAACCTTCATGCCACAGGGCGAGGGCCGCTAAGTTGTTGAAAGTAGTAAGGGCAAGATGCCGCGCGAGCTACGCACCATACGATAACGTTACGAGGTTGAGACCGTATGGTATGGGATGGAGCTAGTTGCGGGCGAGTGATGGCCGTTGTTATAGTTATCCTGCGAAATCAATTCTCCTTGCGTAAATGGCCGAAGAATTTCCCAGTGTCGAAGAGCTGCGCGAGCGCCTCAGAGAGGCGCGCGAGCGCATAGCTTTAAGCGCTCAGAGGAGCGGGCGATCGCCGGAAGAGGTAACGCTCGTCGCCGTCAGCAAAACGCACCCGGCTGAAATTCTCAGGCGAGCAATCGAGGCGGGCGTGACAGACCTAGGCGAAAATCGCGTGCAGGAGGCCGAAGGCAAGATTCTGGAGATCGGCAGGGAACCAGCGCGCTGGCACCTCATAGGGCATCTACAGTCAAACAAAGCTCGCCGCGCCGTACAGCTCTTTGAGCTTGTTCACTCTTTGGACTCGGGGGAGCTTGCGCAGAGGCTCGACCGCATGTGCGGCGAAGAGGGCAGGGCGAGCTTGAGCGTGATGATTCAGGTAGACCTGGCGGGTGAAGAGACCAAGACGGGCATCCCCGAGAGCGAGTTGCCGGAGCTTGTCGAACGGGTCGCGGCGTGCGAGCATCTACGCTTAAAGGGGCTGATGACGCTTCCGCCCTTCTTTGAAGATTCGGAGCGGGCGCGCCCCTACTTTAAACGTTTGCGCGGGCTGCGCGACCGTTTCAGGGCGGCGGGCGCTTTCGGTGACGAGCCGGGGGAGCTTTCAATGGGCATGAGCAATGATTTCGAGGTGGCGGTCGAAGAGGGCGCGACTATGGTGCGCGTCGGCACGGCCATCTTCGGACAGAGGGCAGTTAAGAAATTATGATTCTCGCGCGCTTTGTCTGTCTTGGACAGAACGCGCTTCCGGTTAGAGCGGTCTATTAGAATATGGATTCCTTCATTTACGTTCTGGATATGCTGCGGCTCATAGTCTGGTACGCGGTGGCTTGCGGCCTCATAGCTGTCATAGCTCTGATGCTCCTGCGGTTACTGGTCACGTACGCGGACATGAATCCCTTCAGCCGCACCTTCATAAACATACGCAGCATGTCCGACCCGCTGATTAATCCGGTGCGGCGCAGCCTGGCGCGCGCAGGCGTAGACCCGAAATATTCTCCACTCGTAGTCATACTGGTTGCGCTTGTCTTAGGCTACTTCACGGTGCAGCTTACCAAGGAAGTCCTTGACACAATCAGAGGCGTCGCCGTGAGCTTTCAAAGCGGCGCGTTCATCTCGGTCGTAGGCTACCTGCTCAAAGGCGTGCTGGCCGTCTACACGCTGCTCATCTTCATGCGGATAGTCTTTTCGTGGGGGGTAAGCTCCGTCAATCGTGTCATGCGTTTCCTGATACGCGTCACGGAGCCGGTGCTGGCTCCCTTTCGTCGAATCATTCCGCCGCTTGGCATGTTCGACATATCGCCCATAGTTGTGCTGCTGCTGCTGCGCCTTTTGCAGGAATTCGTGGCAGGCACGCTGATACGCTGAAGCATCAATCCGAGAGTTGGCTGAAGAGACCATTCATTGTACGGCGCGAGACGGCGCGATTGTCTTCTCGGTGCGCGTGGTCCCGCGCGCAAGCCGCAGCCGGGTCGCGGGCGCTCATGACGGAGCGCTCCGAGTGCGAGTCGCTGCGCCGCCCGTCGACGGCGCTGCCAACGAAGAACTCACGCGCACGCTCGCTCAGGCTCTGGAGGTTCCGCGCCGCGCCGTAGAGATTACGGCAGGCCACGCGTCAAAGCTCAAGCAGGTTCGCGTACACGGCATTGACTGCTCAAAGCTTAAAACTCTTGCCGGGGCAAAGTAGGCGGCGGTTGCTAGGCTGAAAATACGCGTGATATATTCCATTCCCGCTTCTATCAATCAACTAGTCTCATAAGGATTTTATAGAAATGTCTGGACACTCCAAGTGGCATACTATTAAACACAAGAAGGGCGCGCTCGACGCCAAGCGCGGCAAGCTCTTCACCAAGCTGATTAAAGAGATAACGGTCGCTGCGCGCACGGGCGGCGGCGACCCTGACGCCAACGCGCGCCTGAGGAAAGCCATCGCGGACGCCAAGGGTGCGAACATGCCCAACGATACGATTGACCGCGCAGTCAAGAGGGGCACGGGCGAGCTTGAAGGCGTCAGTTATGACGAAATAACTTACGAAGGCTATGGCCCGGGCGGCGTTGCCATCATGGTTGAGTCTATGACGGACAACCGCAACCGCACCGTCGCTGAAATCAGGCACATCTTCTCAAAAAACGGCGGCAACATGGGGGCGTCCGGCTCCGTCAGCTACCTCTTCGACAAGAAGGGCTACATAGTTGTGGAGAAGGCCGCCAAGTCCGAGGACGAGCTGTTCGAGCTGGTGATTGAAGCCGGGGCGGAAGACCTCCGCGACGACGAAGACAATTTCGAGATTATCACCGCGCCGGAAAGCTTCGACGCCGTTCTCTCTGCCGTCAAGGGCGCGGGCATAGAGCCGCAGGTCGCAGAAGTCGAGATGATTCCACAGAACTACATCAAGCTGGAAGGCCAGGACGCCAAACAGATGCTCAAGCTCATGGAATCCCTCGAAGACCACGACGACGTACAGAAAGTCTCCGCCAACTTCGACATCAGCGAAGCCGACATGGAGTAAGTAAAAGAAGGAACCACTTGAATGACACGAAGCCACACGAAAGCTCATTGATATTCGTGTGGCTTCGTGTCCTGCACGTGGTTCCTTCTTATCTATCCCTGTTAAGCTATTCTTCAAGTTGGCACAGTGCAAATACTTCCCGCCGGATTCGCATCATGCCTGTGTGAGAAAGCCTTACAAGCCGCCTGGCCCGGTATTCGCGCGGCCACTTTCGTTGGCACATTTATTGATAGGCTAGGCCGTAGGATTACTCGTAGGAGCGTCTTATGAAGATAGTAATTCCAGGCGGTACGGGGCAGGTCGGAACGGTTCTGGCTCGTGCCTTCCACAAAGACGGGCACGACGTAGTGGTGCTCAGCCGCAGTCCCGGCAAAGCTCCCTGGCGGAGCGAGTCCTGGGATGCCAAAACCCTGGGCCGGTGGGCGGCCGAGCTCGAAGGCGCGGACGCCGTCATCAATTTAGCCGGGCGCAGCGTGAACTGTCGCTACACTCCATTGAACCGGCGGCTCATCAAAGAGTCTCGCGTGGACTCATCCCGGATAGTTGCCGAGGCTATCGGAAGGGCCGCGAACCCGCCACGCGTCTGGCTACAGATGAGCACCGCTACTATCTATGCACACCGCTACGACGCGCCGAACGATGAGGCGAATGGAATCATAGGGGGCGATGAGCCGGGCGTACCGGACACCTGGCGTTTTAGCATAGATGTGGCTACTTCCTGGGAGCGCGTGGTCGATGAAGCCGCTCTGCCGAAAACGCGCAAGGTCAAGATGCGTTCGGCTATCGTGATGAATCCGGACAGCGGCAGTCCCTTCGACCTGTTGTTGAAGCTGGTTCGATACGGGCTGGGCGGTCAGGCGGGCGACGGGCGGCAATATGTATCGTGGATTCACGACGAAGATTTAGTGCGCGCGGTCTACTGGCTGATAGAGCATGACGAGCTTGCGGGCGCGGTTAATCTGGCATCGCCCAACCCGCTGCCCAACGCTGAATTCATGCGTACTTTGCGAGAGACATGGGGGATTCGATTCGGCCTCCCGGCCAACGCGTTGATGCTGGAGGCCGGGGCGCGCCTCATTAGGACTGAGACCGAGCTGATACTAAAGAGCCGAAGGGTAATCCCCGGACTGCTGCCGGAGAGCGGATTCGATTTTAGTTTCCCGACCTGGCGTCAGGCCGCCGAAGATTTGTGCCGGAGGTGGCGAGAGATGCAGAGCGGCTCCCGAGCTGGCGCAAGCGCGTCTGAGTGAAGCGTTCTCCGCGCAGGAAGATTCGCGCTCTCCCCTTATATAAATTGTGATAAAGTGGCCGGGAGCATTTATCCCTTATGAGCGGTATTTGAAAGCGATGCGCGTGCTGGGAATTGACCCCGGGAGCGAGACGACCGGCTGGGGCGTCATAGAAACCGAGGGGCGAAAACTGAATCTGGTGGAGTTCGGAGTGGTGCGCGCCAGCCCGCGCGAAAGCTTTCCCGCCCGGCTGCTCAAGATTTCAGATGGAATTGAAGAGATCATCGCGCGCCTCCGTCCCGACTCCTGCTCCGTCGAAGAAGCCTTTTATGCAACCAACGTGAAGACGGCCCTGAAGCTTGGGCAGGTCAGGGGCGTGGTGCTGGTGGCGGCAGAGCGCGCGCGCGTTGAGGTTAATGAATACAGCCCGCGTCTGGTTAAACAGACCGTCGTGGGCTACGGCAACGCCGAGAAGCATCAGGTACAGGAGATGGTGCGCCTGCTTCTCTCTCTTTCGAGCGTGCCGGAGCCGCACGACGCCGCGGACGCGCTGGCCAACGCCATCTGCCACGTACATCACGCCGGCTCACGCGACCGCATTTTAGCCGCTGAAGCCCGCATAAAGTTAGCCAATAACAGGTCAACGGCGACTCGTCGCCGCGCTCCACGTTAGATTCGGCACCTCATCAGCGCCGCACAAGGGTCGCCTCTAATTCACCTCATCGAAAAGGAGGCCCGAAAACATGTTCTTACTCTCTTCAAAAAGAGCCGTCTGTGCGCTCGGCTTACTCGTCCTTTCATCTTCTTCTCTGTCATTTGCCCAGGCCGCGCGTCGTACGCCTGCGGGAGGCGGGCGGGCCGTCGTGATTGATGAAAGACTGGCTGCGCTCAGGGATGAGCCGAGCCTCTACGCCAGACTCTTGCAGCGCATGAGTCGCGGGCGGATGGTCTCAATCCTGGGACAGAAGCGCTCGGCGGACGGCATCACGTTTTATCGCGTTGCCCTGACGCGCCGCACGCGCGGCTGGCTGCAAAGCGATGCGGTCGTGCAGCCCGGCCGCTCGGGCGATGACGAAAGGCTGCTGCGCCTCATACGCAGCTCTGAGGATTTCGACCGGATAGCGCGAGCCCGCATCTTTCTAGACCTCTTTTCAAGGTCGCCGCTGCGACCCGCTGTGCTTACACTCTACGCCGCTGAGGCGGAGGCTGCGGCTGTGAAGCTGTCGCGCGATGCAGCCAGAAGGCTTGAGGAGCGAGAAATGGCCGCGAGCGGCGCACCCCTTTTCAGCTACTTCATGAACTTTAACGGCCTGGACAGGTACAGAAGGCAGGACGTTGTCTTCACCTTCGATTTGGCGAAGAAGCAGTATCGCTACGACGGCGCGGCCTGGCGCGAAATCCTGCGCAGGTACCCGCAAAGCCCCGAAGCGGCGGAGGCGCGCAAGCGCCTTGAGGCTCCGGGGACGCTGCCTGCCCGGTAGCAATTTAATAGATTGTTACAAGACGAGGCTTAGTACCGGCCAGGAGTTTCGCGGAAGTTTACTTAATTCGTGCCGGCTTTGTCCGTTTGAAAAATGTGTGTTGCAATTCTGGGCGTGCGCAGGTAGATTGTCCGCGTTCAAGCAAAAACAGGGTAGAGGTTCTCCCCCTCTGTAGATTCAAGCGGGTGCGCCACTGCCATTAATATTAATGCGCTGGAGGAAAAGGAAAAGTGCCGACCGGAACATGCCCCGATTGCGACGCCGATGTCCACGTTGATACGGATGCCGACAAGGGCGACATTCTCTCGTGCGAAGAGTGCGGGACAGATCTCGAACTCGTAGGACTTGACCCCGTAGAGTTAGACATAGTCGAAGAAGATGACCTTGACGACGACCTGGACGAGGACGAAGAGTTCTAAAGCAGTTTTCAGTTAAAAGCAGATCTGACTTCTCGGCTTAAAACTGAAAACTGTTCTTATCACTTGTCACTGTATTTATAGGTGGGGCGGCTCTGGCGGATTATGAGGCCGGGCGGCCCCTCTATGCGAATGGCGTGCTGGCGACCGTCGCGCCGCTTCTCTTCGCTCGGATAAAAGGCCAGCACATAGCTTGAGGTTACTTCTTCGGCCAGGGCGCGAAAGAGCGGCTGAAAATCCTTGTCCGTCGCGTAGACGCTCAGGCCGCCGGTCTTCTCCGTCAGGCCGCTCACATCCAAAGGCGTAGGCAGCGGCTGCCGCTCGCTTGAGGCAATCATCCTGGAAAAAGAGGGAAGCGTGACCGTGTAGACACTCACGTCCGCGGCGTTG
>DASVVZ010000288.1:0-9285 GCA_036389875.1 Pyrinomonadaceae bacterium | reverse complement strand
ACCACGTAGAGAGAGCAATCGCAATAATAGTAACCAGAAGCAGAAAGCCAATCGCAGCGTTTCTAATTATTTGTTGATTACTCCCCATACCTTGTCGATCGCTCTTGATTAACTGTTAATCCAGATTCAGAGTAGACTCTTGCCTGCGCACGCCCAGCCACCGGGACAATACTCTTCTGATAATTTGCGCGACGATTACTCTCATAACTCTCCTTTGCTGAGAGTGCAATTATACGAACGCTACCGCTATGTTTTCCGTTCGATAGCGTACTTTTTATGCCTTTATTTCTTGTTCGCTTTAGTACAGACGGCCAGCCGTATTTCCATTAAGATTCGACGCATTCACGGAACGAGCAGGGTGGCCGGCGGCAAGGAATCTCGTGAAGGGTTCATAAACTTGCCGCCAGCCTTTTTAAGCCCCTGGCGTAAAGCTCAGGAGCGTCTTTTGGATATTCGAGTGAAGCGAATTTAAGGACAGGCTCATGCAGAATAAATCCTCGCTAAATATGCTTCCAATCGGCCTGCTGGAACTGGACTCAGGCGGCACGATTCTCTACTTCAAACCTGACAGCGAGAGCGCATTCATCAGCTCATCGGATATTGTGGGGCGTAATCTCTTCACCGATATCGCGCCGATTGCTGAAGACGGGGAGTTTCAGGAAAGAATCAAAACCTTCAGGCGAAGAAGCGCCTCGGCCGACAGCTTTCATTTCACCTTCAACTCGGGCCAGAATTATCTGGCGGTCAAAGTTCTGCTCGCACGTATTCACGAGCAATCCGTCCTCGGTAACACAGAATCCATACTCATTCATATAAGGCGGCAGGCCGATAGAATGGCCGCCTAGTCTCTTTACAGGTAAAACGCCTTGGAGAATCTGAGTTTAAGAGAGCGCAGTATCTATGTGCTTCCTGACGGAAGAGAGCTAATCGTAGGCCGAAGGGATGGCAATGGCTATAGCCTGTATTCTCTGCCTGCGTGGCAGAATCGCGGGTTCGCAGAATATCGGGTGCAGCCGGATGGGAGACTCTTGAGTAAAGGTACAGCTACGCGCTGGCGTATAGGTGATTTGAAGGATACGGGGCGGAAAATAAAATACATTCGATAGAAACTGAATGCTAAAGAGCCTGCCCTAAAACAAGGCAGGCTCTTTTCGCTTAGTGCTACGCTGCTCTGGTTGATCAGCTCAGGCTGTTTCTCCGGCCGGAAGCAAACCCTTAATCTCCCTGACTAATCTGGCCACTTCTTTCTCTTCAGCCAGAGCAATCATAAAGAACTTGTAGCCCTGCTGGAAGCAGATGACGCCGTTGGCAAAGAGCCACACGCCGTCCAGGAACGGATTGCCGCCGAGGAGCCAGCTAATAGGCGCGCCCGTTATCCGCCCGGGCTGGAAAATCTGTGCCCACATGGCCGCGCCGGCCGCGCAACTGAATGCGCCCAGTAGCGGTGCACCGACATACTTCACAATCTTTCGCTCGAACTCCACGCGCGAGCGCTCCGCGCCGTCCATGTCGCCTTCGGCAATCAGGCTCTCCTGCCGCTTCAGATATTCGTCGAACTTTTGACCCGCTTTTCGCAGGCCGTAAACCGGCAGCGCCGAGTGCGTGAACCAGTGCGGGTGCGAGCCTATGAGCACAGCGTCAAGGCCGGGGAAGCTCGCTCCCAGCCGCACGCCCAGGACAAGCGAGAAGGTAGTGAGCGCGGCCTTGCCAGGATTCTCTCTAATCCAGCCGCCCGCCTTGAAAGCGCCCGAAGTGGCCGCAGCACCTGCGCGCGTGATGCGTGCGCTCAAGTCAAAGACCTGCGCGCCGCGCTCGTAATATTTCTTCGCGGCGTCGAAGACCTCTTCGGCCTTCTCACCGGCCGTCCCGGCAGCAGCCTTGAAGGTTTCGCCGGCCTCACGCGCACGCCTCGCGGCCTCTTCTGCGGCACGACGCGCGCGTTCTTTTACTTCAAACTCGTCCGTCAGACGCTCGGCTCCGGTGCGCGCCCGCTCCGCGCCGCTCGCGAAGGTCTCCGCCCCTTTGCGCGCAGCGTCCTGCGCCACGTCCGCAGCATCTTCCAGCCTATCCTTAATACCGTACTTTTCATCAAGCTCGCGCGCCTTGCGCCGCGCCGCTCGCTGCCACTCATCCAACTTGTCTTTATAATCGCTCATTCGTTACCTCGAATACTTCACCCTTGCTTTTCTAGTACGTTCAGCCCCGCCGTGGGGTTCGCGCCCGATTCGTCGGTCGGTGCAGAGATAACGCGGTCGCGTCCCCGCCGTTTGGCCTCGTACATGGCTGCATCGGCTACGGCCAGCAGCTCTCTCCCTGTAGGCGCGCAGAGCGGGAATTCCGCTACGCCGAAGCTGGCCGTCACGCTCCCGACGATCGGAATGCCTTCGGCCTTGATCGCAAGACGCAGGCGCTCTGCTACCTCAAGGCCGCCCGAAAGCTCCGTCTCCGTCAAAAGCAGCGCGAACTCTTCGCCGCCTATGCGCGCCGCAGTGTCTATGCCGCGCGTCCCTGCCTGGAGGATTTTAGCAATCCGCCGTATGGATTCGTCGCCGGCCTCGTGGCCGTAAGAGTCGTTGACCTGCTTGAAGTGATCTATGTCCAGAAGAAGCAGGCAGAAGGGCCTCGTGTAGCGAAGCGTGCGCGTAATCTCTCGCTCAAGCTGCCGCTCGAAGCGGCGGCGATTGGCGAGCCCCGTCAGGTGATCTGTGAACGCCGCCTCTTCGCAGGTGTCCAGATAGTTCTTGAAATCCAGAAGCGTCTGGGCGCGCGCCATCAGCAGGTCCAGGTCTGTAGGGTCTGTGATGTAGCCGAGCGCGCCGACTTCGGAGCCGCGCCTCGCGTCCTCCGCGTCGTTGCGCGCCGCCGTCTGAATGATAATCGGGATGAACCGCGTATTGGGATTCTCACGAACCCTCCGAGCGAACTCGTAGCCGTCCATACGCGGCATCATCACGTCCGTGATAATCAGGTCAGGCTGAAAGGATTCGACCGCCGTGAGCCCTTCGGCCCCGTCTCTGGCCGTCTCCACTTCGTAGCCGGCCATCTCCAGCGCCACCTTCAGCAGCAGTCGCTTGTCATCGTCATCGTCCACCACCAGGACGCTCTGTTTAATTAACATATTCTGATAGTTACCCTGTGTGAAAAGTCTCTTGCGCCCCCTCGCGCTTCATGTTAAAGTGGCGCTTCTTCAAAGAGCGCTACGGCGCAGAAAGTTTTTTTGAACTCATCCTGGGAATCGTTCCAAACAACAATTGAAGCTCGTTATACCTCGCTCAGCCCGTTTCCTTACATTTCCGTTAGTTGTCCAACGCCACCGCTGAGCGTGAATCTCTTTATCTGCCGCACCGGGGACGTAGCGCCTGCTTTACTCAAGGCCACACGCGGGCTTTTTATCCTGATACCAGAGCCTCGAAGAGGAAGTTTAACACTATGCCACCCAAACGCGCTTGTGATCTTACCCTGGACGAGCGTGCCGCGATCATCGGCAAATCCGATTTCGGCTCAACCCTGAGCCGGTACACGCTCATGGAATTCGCGGCCAGTTCCACCGCTTACGACTATCGCCGCCGCCGCTTCATATACAGCTCGGGCGATGCTGCCGACGCGCTTTACGTCATAGACCATGGCCGCGTCAAGCTCTGCCGTATTGAAGAGGGAACCGATCGCGAGGCCGTGATAGACATACTGCCTGCGGGCTCGATCTTCGGCGATTCGGCGCTCTATGCGGACGGCCAGCGCGAAAACTGCGCGATGGCGTACGAACAGGTGCGCCTCGTGCGTATTCCTGTAGGGGAGTTCAAAAGGGGGATGGCCGAAAGCCACGAACTTTATGATTACACCTTCCGCCTTATCGGTCAACGCCTTTCGCGCGCAGAGCGCCGCGTGGCGGACTTTGCGCTGGACGCCATCCCCGCACGGCTGGAGAAGCTTTTGGTAGATTTTTCCAGGCGATACGGCGTCAACGAAACCGAAGGCGTGCTGATCGACATACCGCTCCCTCACAGGGAGATAGCTTCCATAGTGGGCTCCACGCGCGAGAGCGTGACCGTGCGCTTGAACGCCATGCGCCGCGAAGGTATCATTGACTTCGTTAATCGAAAGATTCTGATTAAGCGGCCCGAATCCCTAGCCATGTTTTAAGACGAGTAAATGGTGAATGCTGGATCGTAAATAGAAGTAGCTGCTTTTATCCATTTACGATCCGGCATTCACCATTTACTGCTTTACTTTTATGAAGTGTCCAATCTGTGACCAGCCGGTTAAGTGGCAAGACAATCCCTTCCGTCCCTTCTGTTCCGAACGCTGCAAGCTGATAGATTTTGGCCGTTGGGCTAACGAGGAATATCGCGTGCCCGGCCCGGAATCGCCCTCGGTCGAGTTAGAGACGACGGAACCCGCGTCAGGCGACGGCATCTCGTCCGAGGAAGAATAGAAGATGCGTAGCTTTTTCAAATCCTGTGGCGTGCGGCCGATTACGACCGCATTCGTGACGGCGCTCTCTCTTCTGCTCGCCGCTGCCTGCGCCAACACCCCTAAGCTGGTTTCTCAGACCGGCAACACACCTTCGGGAACGCGCGCCCCTGCGTCTCAGTACCCCATGCCGCCCGCCTCCGCCTCGGCCGACGCCAGCCAGATGGGGTTCACGCTGCTCGATGGACGCCGCAGGAAGATTGCCGAATACGCGGGCAAGGTTCTGGTGCTGGACTTCTGGGCAACTTACTGCCCGCCGTGCCGTGAAGAGATTCCTGAGCTTATAGAATTAGAGCGCCGCTACGGCCCGAAGGGGCTGCACATAGTCGGCCTTAACGTTGGAGGCGCAGACGACCGTCCGCTTGTTCCTCAGTTTGTACGCGACTATAGAATCCAGTACGCGCTAGGGTACCCCGACACGGAGCTTGTCAACCTCTACCTGGGCAGTAACGACACCATCCCGCAGACGATAGTCTTTGATAGAAAGGGCAAACTGGTCAAACACTTCATAGGCTATGACAAGACCATGCCCGCAGAGCTGGATGAGGCCATTCAAACGGCGCTCGCCACGGAATAAAGAAAAACCTGTAAGCACAAGGCAAAAGTAGAGAAGAAAGAAGCGCGTCCTTCTCTTTCTTCACTTTTGCCTTTTTCCTTTTGACTCAAGATGGTTGATAATAAGCGCGGTCTCTTAATCAGCTTATCTCTGGAAACAAGGTGGAAGTGTTGTGAGAAGAGCAAAGATTCTTGCCACGCTTGGGCCTGCGTCGCGCGAGCCTGCGATAGTGGAAGCCATGATAGCGGCTGGCATCAACGCCGTGCGCATAAACATGTCGCATGGCACACAGGACGAGCATGCCGAAAATATTGCGCGCGCACGCACGGCGGCACGAGCCATGCGCCGCCCTCTCTCCGTGCTGGTAGACCTTTCGGGGCCGAAGATAAGGACGGGCGTGTTGAAGAACGGTCAGCCGGTTCAGCTGGAGGCCAACGCGCTCTTTACCATCACCACTCGGTCGGTCGCGGGCGACGCGCACGAGGTCTCTACAAACTACACCGGGATGGCGCGCGACGTGAAGCCGGGCGCGCGAATGCTGCTGGACGACGGCGCGATTGAGCTGCGCGTCGAGCGCACTACGGAAACGGATGTCATCTGCCGCATCATCAACGGCGGCACCCTTGCCGAGCGCAAGGGCATAAACCTTCCCGGCGTACAGCTTCCGATCCCTTCTTTGACTGACAAAGACCGGCGCGACCTTTCCTGGGCCGTCCGCCAGGGAGCCGACTACATAGCGCTCTCGTTTGTGCGACGCGCCGAAGACTGCCGCGAGGCCAAAGAGCTGATTAAATCTCACGGAGGCCGCCAGCCGCTCGTAGCTAAAATCGAGAAGGCCGAGGCGATAGACAATCTACAGCAAGTGATAGCCGCGTCGGACGGCGTAATGGTGGCGCGCGGCGACCTCGGCGTAGAGACGAGCGTGGAGCTTGTGCCCGTCTACCAGAAGCGCATCATTGAGCAGGCCAACATAGCCGAGAAATTCGTCATCACCGCCACTCAGATGTTGCAGTCGATGGTCTCCAGCCCTCGTCCCACTCGCGCAGAATCAACGGACGTGGCCAACGCCGTCTGGGACGGAACCGACGCGGTCATGCTCTCGAACGAAACGGCTATGGGCCAGTATCCGGTTCCGTCCGTGGCGACGATGGCGCGTATCATCGAGACGGCCGAGACGGGAAGGCCCGGGGCCATGCACGCGCGCGAAATGTTAAAGGGAAAGCAGTCGGGCCGCTTCAGCCGCGCGCTTTCTGAGGCCGCGACCTTTGCTGCGGAAGAGATGGGGGCAAAGACCATAGCGGTCTTTACCGAATCGGGCCTGATGGCTCGCCGCCTCTCCGTGCTCAGGCCGGAGCAGCGCATAGTAGCGCTCACGCCGTCCGAGGAAATTCGCAACGAGCTGTCGCTCATCTGGGGGGTCGAATCACTTCATCATCCATCATCGGACCGCACGGAAGAGATGATACGCACGGGCGACCGCGCGCTGCTGGAAGCGGGCGTGGCGCAGCAGGGCGAAGTCATAGTGGTCATGGCAGGGCAGCTCTCCGGCCTTGGCCTCTCAAGCTCGATGAAGCTTCACCGCGTGGGCGAAGAGGTTCAGCAGCAGTAAAAGAAGAAGTACTGAGTGATGAGTGCTGAGTTAAAAACAGACTGCTTTTACTCTGTACTCATCACTCAGTACTCATCACTTCTTTTTCGTTGGAACATCTCCGCAGGGCAGACGTTCGAGCTGATGCTGCCGGTGTGGTTCGCCGTCTCGGCGCTGCTTTCGGCATGGGTGCTGGCCAGCGCGAGGCGACGCCGCTTGGATGCGGCGGCAGTCACACTCTGGACTGCGGGCACGCTCCTTTTCCCCCTCATCATACTGCCCCTTTATCTCATCGCACGCTCGTACAAGCTAAGACGCGAAAAAGAGGTTGAGCAGCGTGAAGGCCGGAGCGGTTCCGAAGATGACGCGCATAAGGAGACGGGTAACGCGGCACGTGAGAATGCTCATACCCCACCTCTTCTGCGCAGGTCTCTGCCGCTCATATACCTGTCCGTGATGCTGGGGCTCGGCGCGCTCTATTTCTACATGGATTGGCGTAGCCCCGACGCGTATCACATGCGCGCCAACCAGGCACGCGTGCGCGAGCAAAGAGAGCAGGTCATGGCCGAGTATCGCGCGGCTCTCAAGCTTGAGGATGACGCTCACACGCACAATCTTTTGGGGAAAGAGTTGCAGGCCGCGGGCCGTTACGATGAAGCGCTCGCCGAGCTTCGCACGGCCGAGCGTATGGGTGAGAGGGACGAAGAGCTTCCGCTCAGCATTGCGCAGTCACTGGACGAGCTAAAACGCTTAGATGAAGCGAAGGCCGAGTACGAGAGATTTATGAATGGGCCGCTCTGTCACGAGATGCCGCACGACAGGCGTTGCGTACTGGCACGCGGGCGTGCAGGCGCACTTGAGCAAGGGAAGCTTCCGTGAGAGCGAGCCATTCTTTACGTTGAAGAAGAAGGGGCTTCGGGAATCAGAGCGGCCTTTTGTCTGGATAATACCCTTCGCGGCTTCTGACGATGAGGTGGCGAAACTCCGGCGGCGCATTCTCAGGCGGCGTCACCTTTACCTTGACGGAACGCCACTTCGGCTTACCCGTGACGGGCAACGGCTTGAATCCAACACGATACTGGTTTCGCATTTCCGCCGCGAGGGCGTCAAAGACCTCTTTCATCTCTTTCTTTGTAAGAGGAGAGAAACCCCTTCCGCCTGTAATTGAAGTGAGCTCGAAGATGCCGGATTTACCTTCTGCCGCGAGCGGGGAGCCGGGGTCGCTTCCTTGATTCAGGTATATGCCATAAAGCATCACGTCGGACTCCTTTAACAGTTCCCGAACCTCGCCATACGTGTACCGCGATAAGTTATCGCTCCCGTCCGTGATCAGGATTACAGCGCGCTGCTTGTGCCTGCCGGTCTTCGCTTTTTCTATAGCCAGGTACAGGGAATCGTAAAGCGCCGTCTGCCCGCCTGTCTCCTTTTCGACCAACCGTCTTAACAGGCCGCTGATGTCTGTAGTCCAATCCACCAGAAGATGCGGGCGCTCGGTGAAAGCCATGATGAAATATTCGTTCGACTGGTGGCTCGCCTTTAAGAAGTCATCGAAAAACAGCGCGGCTTGAGCGGCCAGCTTATTGCCGCTCATGGAGCCTGACATATCAAGTATGACGCCTATACTGTGCGGCCCGCCCCCGCTGCTGAAAGAAGTAATCTCGCGGGGCGTTTTCTCATCTGTAATGGTAAATGCTTCTTTGCTTAATCCGCTGAAAGGCAGGAGACGCTTGTTTGTCACACTGACGGTCAAAACCACCTCGTCATCGCCTGACTGTGAGAGGGCCGGCTGATTCCGCGCTTGAGGGCGCTCGGTTGCCCGTTGCGTGGCAGGGTAAGACATCAACGCGAAAGAGATTAGACAGACAATAAATGCCCGCCAGAATGCTCCGGAGGATAATCGCATGATGATATATATGAGGTGCCGAAAAAGAGCAGGTTCTTATTTCCGTCTCTATTCGACGCTGAGCATCTCGCCCACGGGCTCTTTGGCTTTCGTGGTATCGCTCTTAGCGCTCGTCAGTGGGACGAGCTTCTGCGGGTCGCGCCAGTTGTCCAGGATTCCCACCTGATGCACGCACTGAAGCGTGCAGGTGGGCGCACACCATTTCTCAGAATAGTACTCGCGGCGGAAATCTTCCATCGTGTATTCCGCGAGCGGAGTGCCTGGATAGCCGCGCTGTTGCGAGCACCAGTGAACCAGACCTTCCTCGCAGATATAGAGGTAGCGCGCGCCGGCGCGACAGCGCCACTCGTAGGGCTTGCCTTCGGCTATGTTGTCCTGAAACCAGTTGAGACGAGCGTGATCCTTGTTGCCCATCTTCTTGACCTGCTGAAAAATCTCCTTCTCTCTTTCGGTCAGGGGCTTCAGGGTTCCGTCCTGGTCGTGTATCACCCCGACCGTGCTTGAGAATCCAAGCTCTACGGCTCGCCTGGCTATGGTCAGCGCGTCTTCCGGGGTCTTGATGCCGCCGCCAATGACGGAATTGATGTTGATGTGAAAGTTCGCGTGCTCGGCCAGAGCCTGAAGCTTCTTGTCCAGATTCTTCAGGCTCTTCTTGGAGACCTCGTCCGGCTCCACGTTATCAATGCTTATCTGCAAAGCATCCAGCCCGGCTTCGTTGAGCCGCCCGATGCGCTCCGGCGTGAAGTAGTAGCCGTTCGATATCAGCCC